>NZ_JBHWVI010000001.1:0-169450 GCF_042737005.1 Streptomyces sp. NPDC060027 | reverse complement strand
GATGTGTATAAGAGACAGACGGAGCTCCTAGTCGTCGGCGGGGCGCGCCAGAAGATCCGTGACGTGCCGGCCGACCGCATCCCATGCCGTGGCCGGAAGCCGGCCGAGGGAACCGTCGCGCAGCGCCCGGAGATCCTGTTCGGCGTCGGTGTGGCACACGGTGCTGTCGCTGAACACCTCTTCGTCCTCGCGGACGGCGACGCGCAGGAGGCGCTGTCCGTCGTCCGCGGTGTGCACGGCGGCGGAGATCACGAGCGGCGGCGGCCCGCCGGCCTCGCCCGCGGCCTTGTGGTAGCTGCTGGCGATCGGTTCGCGCCAGCGCAGGCTCAGCAGCAGGTGACGCTTGGCCAGCACCTCGGCCAGGTCGGTCTCGTTCACGCCCTCCGGTTCCAGGATCACCGCGCGGGCGTCCAGGACGAGCGCCGCGGGCAGCAGGCAACGCAGCGTGCTGCCGACGATGTTGCCCCCGACCGTGGCTGTCCGGCGCACGGCTCCGGTCCCCACGGTGGCGGCCGCCCGGCGCATCACCTCGGGCACACGGTCGTCTATGCGATTCAGCACCACCGCGGCGCCGAGGGCCTCGCGCCCGATCGCGTTGGCTTCCGGGAGGTCGCGCAGCGACATCGCGTGGTCGGGGAAACCGTCACGTTGCCAGGTGGCCCACACCAGCGTGGCGCCACCGATCGGAACCGCTCCCTGGGCCATGCACTCCTGTGCTTCGGACACGGACGTGGGCAGACGCAACAGCACGGCAGCCGACCTGCTTTCCTGGTACTTGGCGGCGGGGGTACGCGGTGTCTCGGCCACATGACCGTCGACAGGCGCATTTTCGCCGTACAGACGCGGGCGCGTACAGGGCGCATCCCTTCGACCGGTGCGCCCCGCACGTGGATCCGTCCACGACGGGACCTTCCCCTGGGGCCCGCACCGATCGTCCGGGCTCGTCGAGCGGCAGCCGCGCGATCCTTCCCGGCGCCGCCGCCCGCCTGGTCGCGCCGCTGCCCGCCGCGTCACGTCATCTTGTCCGCGACGCCCCTCAACTGGCTTTGTGACGACCGGAGTAGGCCGCCCAGCGGCCATGGTTCCGGACCACGGTGATGCGGCGCCCGAAGCAGCTGGTCATCCAGGAATCGGTCAGGGTGGCGTCGACGGGACCGCGCGCGAGGATGCGCCCCTCGCGCAGGAGCAGGGTGTGGCTGACGGCCGGGGACAGCTCCTCCAGGTGGTGGGTGACCGTCACGGTGGCCAGCTCCGGGCGGCGCTCCGCCAGCTGTTGCATGGCTTCGACGAGATCCTCGCGGGAGGGCAGGTCGAGGGCGTTGAACGGCTCGTCGAGCAGCAACAGGGCCGGCTCGGCCATGAGCGCCCTGGCGATCAGGACGCGGGCCCGCTGCCCGCCCGAGCAGACGCCGTACGGCCGGTCGGCCAGCTCCTTGATGTCCAGCTCGGCCAGCAGCTCGTGGCCCCGCCGGCGCACCTGGGCGTCGTACTTCCGCCACAGTGGCTGCACGGTGCCGGTGTGACCCGTCAGGACGACGGTGTGCGCGTCGATGTCCTGCGGAACGCGCTGGGCCGTGCTCACATGGCCGATCCGGGCGCGCAGTTCGCGCACGTCGACCCGGCCGAGCCGGAAACCGAGCACCTCGACGCTCCCCGTCGTGGGATGCATCAGCGCGCCCAGCAGCCGCAACAGGGTTGTCTTGCCCGCGCCGTTGGCTCCCAGGACGGCCCAGTGCTCACCGGCCCGCACCGTCCAGTCGATCTCCGAGAGGATCGCCTGGCCGCTCGTGCGACGGTGGACGCTCACATCGCGGAGCGCGACCACCGCGCCCCCGTCACGGTCGGTTCCCTCGGTCGCCACCTCGGCCATGTCCGGGCTCCCCTCGATCGATCGGCTTACCCGGCACATTAGATGCGGTGAGCATCTTGTTGCCCGGGTGTCCGCGTCATGGACGGCGAGGTGAGGGCTCGAGCACCGAGGGGACGCTTGGACCGGGTGGCCCCGAGACCGGCCCCCGCTGCGCGAGGGTCACCGCAGGATGGCAGGTGAGCCGAACACGGTGGTCCAGCGACGGGCGAGCACCGCGTTCTCCCGGGGCGCGAGCAGTTCGGGGGCTCCGAGCGCCAGCGCGGCTGCGTACGCCGCACCAACGGCCTGCAGCCAGGCCGGATCGCTGAGCACCTCGACCCCGTCTTCCTCATCCCGACCGAACAACTGCGGGCCCACCCGGTGAGCGGCCTCAGTGACTACCTTGTTGAGAGTCGTCAGGGCGCATCCGACCGGGGAACCGGTGTGGTGGTGGTCCCGCGACCAGCGAGCCCACAGTGTTCGTGTCAGAGGCTCTTCGCCGTCGTCCGACAGCGCGGCAAGGGCATCGACCTGGGCGCCGGTCAGCGTTCGCGTCTGGGCGATCACCCATTCCACGGCGTCCCCGTGAGGCCCGGCGACCAGCCATGCGGGCACCTGCTCCATGACCGTGAAGGCCCGGCAGCGCAACCACCTGTGGCTCGGTAGCGGCCGCATCGGTTCGGGATCGGCCACGCGCCACAGGCTGGACGGCCACAGCGTGACATCGGTGGCGATCTCGTTCACCATCAGTCCTTCGTCGCCGACCGGTTGTCGGTCCGCCGGTCGCACGGTACGGCGCTCACGAGCAGCGAACAGCTTGTCGGGGACGAAGGACACGCGCGCCCCGGGCACAGGCTCCGGCTCGCCGTAAAAATGTTCGGCGTCGTACAGGGCGAAGAAGGACACGCCGCCACCGTACGTACCCCGACGCAGCGGCCGCCCCGACTTTACGGAGCGTCGAGACGGAGCCGCTGGTCACACTCCGCCCCCGGACCAGGATCACGCTCCAGTACTGAGGGTAGTCGGGGTCGGTGGCATGCAGGACGGGTCGGCCCCGACCACCTGCATCGCAGGCTCTGGTCAGTGGCCGCCGCTCGGGGGCTCGCAGTTGCTGCCGTCGGGGTAGCCGCCGAAGGCATCCGCCGTGGTGGAGCCGCTGCTCATCGTGCCCTCCACACACCAGGGAGAGACGCCGATGTCGATGAGGAAGCCGACCCCGGCGGACCCGTTCTGGTAGGCCTGTACCTTCTCGGCGGAGTAGCCGAGACCGGTGAGCGCGTCGCGGACGCTGTCCGGGGCGAAGTCGCCACGTCGGCGCAGCGGTTCGAGTGCATCCTTGACGCGTCCGACGACGGTCAGCCCGTCGCAGCGGTTCTGGCCGTGGAGCGGAAGGGGAACCCTGAAGCCGTGGTTCTCGGCGTAGTGGTCGGCCGGCGACTCGGTTGAGCCGGGTGTGGCGGCGGCCGTGGACCCCGTCGGCTCGGGACTCTCGCCCGGACAGGTGAAGTCCACGGGTGTGCTCGGCGTCGCCATGCCGGTCGGCGTTGGATACGAACTCCGGTATGCGTCGGCGGCATCCCCCGCCCGCTGCGTTCCGCACCCTGTCGCCGACAGGACCAACACCGCTGATGTCAGCATCCCGAGCCGGACTCTCATCTTCCTTGGCGTCGTCATTCCCTGATCCTTTCCCGCAGCTCGGCGGGCGTCATGAGTACTTCTACTCATGACCGCACCATCGCAGTCAGCCGTCGATGGCAAACCCCGGCGATCGGTGCGTGGGAGGCGTCGTGGTCGTCGGCGCCGCACCGGGCATCGGCACGGTGTCGGACGGAGGCACTACGACCCCTGCCGGTTCGGCCGTCCACGGCCACGCGGCCTCGCGGCCGGCTTCGATGAGGCCGACCATCCGGAACGCGGCGTCCGTGAGGCCGCCGAAGGTGTGCCGGTGGGGGCCCGTCGGGCCGTGGGCGGGCCGGTATCCCGCGAGGTTCCAGGTGTAGACCGGGATGTCGAGCGGGACCGGCTGGGCCGGGCCCCCGGCGCAGCGGCAGGGGGCGGCCTGCTCGTCGGTGACGATCAGGACCCGGTCGTGCCCCCGGTAATGGGTCCGCACCGCCTCCGCGGTGTGGGTGCCGCCCAGATCGTGGAACCGTTTCAGCACCTCGACCACCGGCTCGCCCGCCTCCCACGGCACCTGCGCGCTGCTCGATCCGAACTCCACCAGATCCGCCTGCTCGGCGCGCATGGCCAGCGCGGTGCCGAACACGGCCGCCGCGTCCGCCCGGGTCAGCTTGGAACGCTCGGAGACGGTGTCGTAGAACATCGAGCCGGACCGGTCCACCAGAATCAGGGTCCGGCCGGGCAGCGGCGGTACGTTGGCCAGGGAGTGGGCCAGTGCCTGTTCCAGTGCGGCAGCCCAGCGCTGCGACGGTGCGTGCTGGTGGGCGGCCAGGTAGCGGAAGGGGAACTGCCGGGACCGGGCCACCTCGGAGGCATCCGAGAGCCGGGCGGCGACCTGGGCCGCGACGTCGTCCGAGACTCCCGCCTCGTCGAAGTTCCGCAGGTTCCGCAGGAGCGCCATCGGCGCCATCGTGGGGATCATGGCTTCCCAGACAGCGGCGTCCATCGGTCCGTGGAGCCAACCCGCCAGCGCCTCCCACGTCATGCCCGCCGCGGCCAGCCGCTCGGAGCCGCCCGGCCCGGTCACCAAGGCGCGCCGCTCGTCCGCGGGCGCTTCCATCAAGGTCCGGTGGGCGGTCAGCAGCCGGTCGGAGAACGGCGGAACCGCCTGTTCCGGGTGGTGGCGGCGGTCCAGGGCGTACCGGAAGAGCGCACCCTGCCAGGGCTTGTCCGGGTCGGGGGAGGCGTGCACCAGGTTGAGCACGTCGCCGAAGCGCAGACCCTTGGACGCGGTGTCGTACTTGAGCAGGGACCGAGACGAGTACAGACGGCGTACGCCGTCGGCGATGCCCCGCTTCACCGGCTGCGGCACGTTCCGCCCGTACGCCGAGATCCAGTGGGCGAGCAGTTCGCCGGGCTCGTCGGCGCGCTGGAGCACCGAGGCGATCACGGACCGGTTGGACGGGCCCCCGGACTCCCCGGCCCCGAGCCGGGCCCGCACGTACGCGGCGGCGCCCACCAGGGACGCCGTGCGCATGTTGCCCTCGCCGCGAAGCCAGCGCAGCAGTCCGGCCGTCCACTCGGGGTCCTGGAGAGCGAGTTCACCGACCAGGCGGGCGTACCGGTCGTCCCGCTCCGCACCGCTCTCGTAAAAGGTGCGCTGGGAGACGAAGTTGCCGACCGCGAGCAGGAAGAGTTCCTCGCGGGGTTCCCGGACGAAGGCCTGGCCGCCCTCGTAGGTGCGGAAGTCCGGCGTGCACTCGTGGCCGAGCCGTGGTGGGGACAGGGTGCGGGCGGTGGCCGAGATGTGCGGGGCCACGAGCATCGCGGACCAGATCTTGGAGACGCGCGGGGTGTGACGAGGCAGCGAATCCCCCCGGATTCAAAGGACTGGACGGCCCCGGCCAAAACGTCGACGGGGCGAAGACGCCCCGACGGGGCGAACGCGGCCGCGCCTGCCGAGATCAAAGGTGGCGGCGGCGTTACTTGGTTTTCGGAAGGAAGTAGCCGCAGCCGAGCGCATCGGAGGCGCGGTCGCGATCCCAACGTACAAGCGCCATCGGGTCGCACACCAGCGATTTATTACTCCAGCAGCACTTCGCCGCCGCACCCCCTCCTGGCTCGCTACGCTGCAGGTCGGAAGGGGCGCGGCGGCATTCGTTCGTCACATGTTGATCATGTGGCCGGCCAGTCCGTGGATGGCCTCCTTGACCGCCTCGCCGAGCGTCGGGTGTCCGTGTACATTGCGCGCCACCTCGTGGACCGTCAGGTCCCACTGCTGGGCGAGCGTCAACTCCGGGAGCAGCTCGGTCACTTCGGGGCCGATCAAGTGGGCGCCGAGGAGTTCGCCGTGCCGCGCGTCGCTGAGGATCTTGACGAAACCCGCGGTCTCGCCCAGGCCGTGGGCCTTGCCGTTTGCGGTGAACGGGAACTTCGCCACCTGGACGTCGAAGCCCTTCTCGCGGGCCTGCGCCTCGGTCCAGCCGAAGCTGGCGATCTGCGGCTGGCAGTAGGTCGCCCGCGGGATCATGACGTAGTCGAGTTCCATCGTCTCCGCGTCGGCGATCGTCTCGGCCGCCACGATGCCCATCGACTCGGCCGCGTGGGCGAGCATCAGCTTCGCCGTCACGTCGCCGATGGCGTAGATGTGCGGCACGCTCGTACGGCAGCGGGCGTCGATGTCGATCGCCCCGCGGTCGGTGAGCTTCACACCGGTGTTCTCCAGGCCGTAGCCCTGCACGCGCGGCTGGAACCCGATCGCCTGCAACACCTTGCCGGCCTCCAGCGTCTGGCGCTGGCCGCCCGTGGTCACCATGACCTTGACCGCGTCCCCGGAGTCGTCGATCGCCTCGACGCGGGTGGACGTCAGCACATTGATGCCGAGCCGCTTGTAGCGGCGGGCCAGCTCCGCGGAGACCTCCTCGTCCTCCAACGGCACGATCCGGTCGAGGAATTCGACGAGGGTGACGTCGACTCCGTAGTTGTGGAGCACGTAGGCGAACTCGACACCGATGGCACCCGCGCCCGCGATGATGATGCTGTCCGGAAGCGTGTCCGACAGGATCTGCTCCTCGTACGTCACCACGCGCTCGCTCAGTGAGGTTCCGGGGAGCAGCTTGGTGGTGGCGCCGGCGGCGATGACGCAGTGGTCGAACGTCACCGTTTCCGTGCCGCCGTCGGACAGGGCGACCTGGAGTGTGTGGTCGTCGCCGAAGGTTCCGCGGCCGGTGTACTGGGTGATCTTGTTCTTCTTCATCAGGTAGTGGACGCCCTTGACCCGTCCGTCCGCCACCTTGCGACTGCGGGTGAAGGCCGCGTCGTAGTCGAAGGTCACCTCACCGTCCACCCGGATGCCGAAGGTCTTGGCCTCCTGGGTGAAGATGTGCGCGAGCTCCGCGTTGCGCAGCAGCGCCTTCGACGGGATGCACCCGACGTTCAGGCACACACCGCCCCAGTACTTCTCCTCGACGATCGCCGTGCTGAGTCCGAGTTGGGCGGCTCTGATGGCCGCGACATATCCACCCGGGCCGGCGCCCAGGACCACCACGTCAAAGTGTGCGCTCATGGCGGCCAGCCTAGAACGCCACGCCGCCGCAGCACTGATCCCGCAGGTCGGCCGGGCCGTGGCCCGGAGGCGAGGGCCCGTTCTCGCCGAAGGCGTCCGGGTCTGTCCCGCTGGGGGACCGGCCCGGACGCCTGGCGCCGGATGTCAGACGAGGTCGAACCGGTCGAGGTTCATGACCTTGTCCCAGGCGGCGACGAAGTCCTTCACGAACTTCGCCTGCGCGTCGTCGCTCGCGTAGACCTCGGCGAGCGCGCGCAGCTCGGAGTTCGAGCCGAAGACGAGGTCGGCACGCGTGCCGGTCCACTTGACCTCGCCGGTGGCGTCGTCGCGGCCCTCGAAGGTGGTCGCGTCCTCGGACGTCGCCTTCCACGTCGTGCCCAGGTCGAGCAGGTTGACGAAGAAGTCGTTCGTCAACCTGCCGGGGGTCCCGGTGAGGACACCGTGCGAGGACTGCTGGTGGTTCGCGCCCAGGGCACGCAGACCGCCGACGAGGACCGTCAGCTCCGGGGCGCTCAGGGTCAGCAGGTTCGCCCGGTCGAGCAGCAGGTACTCGGCCGGCAGCCGGTTGCCCTTGCCCAGGTAGTTGCGGAAGCCGTCCGCCCTCGGCTCCAGCGCGGCGAAGGACTCCGCGTCGGTCTGCTCGTCCGTCGCGTCGACGCGGCCCGGGGTGAAGGGCACCTGGACGTCGTGACCGGCGTCCTTGGCGGCCTTCTCGACGGCGGCGACGCCGCCGAGGACGATCAGGTCGGCCAGCGAGACGTTCTTGGCGCCGGCGTTGAACTCGCGCTGGATGCCCTCCAGGGTGCGCAGCACCGCCGCGAGCTGGTCGGGGTCGTTGGCCTCCCAGCCGCGCTGCGGCTCCAGACGGATGCGGGCGCCGTTGGCACCGCCGCGCTTGTCGCTGCCGCGGAACGTCGAGGCCGACGCCCACGCGGTGAAGGCCAGCTGCGAGACGGTCAGGTCCGAGTCCAGGATCTTCGCCTTGAGGGCGGTGACGTCCTCGGCTCCGATGACCTCGCCCTCCGCCTCCGGCAGCGGGTCCTGCCACACCAGGGTCTCCTCCGGGACCTCCGGCCCGAGGTAGAGCGACTTCGGGCCCATGTCGCGGTGGGTCAGCTTGTACCAGGCGCGGGCGAAGGCGTCCGCGAACTCCGCGGGGTTCTCGTGGAAGCGGCGGGAGATCGGCTCGTAGATCGGGTCGAAGCGCAGCGACAGGTCCGTCGTGAGCATCGAGGGAGCGATCTTCTTCGAGGCGTCGTGGGCGTGCGGGACGGTGCCCTCGCCCGCGCCGTCCTTCGGCTTCCACTGGTTGGCGCCCGCGGGGCTCTGGGTCAGCTCCCACTCGTAACCGAAGAGGTTGTCGAAGAAGCCGTTGCTCCACTGGGTGGGCGAGGTGGTCCAGGTGACCTCCAGGCCGGAGGTGATGGCGTCCGCGCCCTTGCCCGTGCCGTACGTGTTCTTCCAGCCCAGGCCCTGCGCCTCGATCGGGGCGGCCTCGGGGTCGTCGCCGACGCTCTCCGCCGGGCCCGCGCCGTGGGTCTTGCCGAAGGTGTGACCGCCCGCGATCAGGGCGACCGTCTCCTCGTCGTTCATCGCCATCCGGCGGAACGTCTCACGGATGTCGCGGGCCGCGGCGATCGGGTCCGGGTTGCCGTTCGGGCCCTCCGGGTTCACGTAGATGAGACCCATCTGCACGGCGCCGAGCGGGTTCTCCAGCTCACGGTCGCCGGTGTAGCGCTGGTCGTCGAGCCAGGTGGTCTCGGGACCCCAGTAGACGTCCTCCTCGGACTCCCAGACGTCCGCACGGCCGCCGGCGAAGCCGAAGGTGTCGAAGCCCATCTGCTCCAGGGCGACGTTGCCGGTGAGGATCATGAGGTCGGCCCAGGAAAGGCTCTGGCCGTACTTCTTCTTGACGGGCCACAGCAGACGGCGGGCCTTGTCGAGGTTGCCGTTGTCCGGCCAGCTGTTGAGGGGGGCGAAGCGCTGCTGCCCGGCACCGGCGCCGCCGCGGCCGTCGCTGATGCGGTAGGTGCCCGCGCTGTGCCACGCCATGCGGATCATGAAGGGGCCGTAGTTGCCGAAGTCGGCCGGCCACCAGTCCTGCGAGGTAGTGAGCACCTCGGCGATGTCCCGCTTCACGGCCGGGAGGTCGAGGGACTTGAAGGCCTCGGCGTAGTCGAAGTCCTCACCGAGCGGGTTGGCCACGGCGGGATTCTTGGCAAGGATCTTCAGATTGAGCCGCTCCGGCCACCACTGGCGGTTTCCGCCGCCCTGGGTCGGGTGCGGGGCGCGATCGTGCGCTACCGGGCAACCACCTCCGGCCTCCGTTTTTGAGTCTGTGACGATCGCATCATGGTTCTCAGACATGGGAATCCTTCCGGACGGGCGGATCTCGGTGCTCAGAGACTGCGGGTGGTGGAACAGCCGGGGCGGGGCCCCGGTGGCCGGCCCCCGGACCGTCGACGGAGTCGACGGGGAGGCCGTGGTGTTCGGACGGGAACGGACAGGGGGCGTCTCCGGCCGCACACCCGGGGCGAGGACGCTGTACACCGCTCGCACCGGACCGGCTGGACCGGTCCGATGCGGGGTACGAGTCTCGCCACGCTGAGCGGACGGAGGGCCGTATGCGACGTGAAGGGAGATGCGGCGCCGGGCCGGCGTACCCCGGATGCGCTCGCCTCGTCGCCGAGGCGGCCCCGGGTCCCGCGAGGGCCCCGAGCAGCGTGTCACGGGCGGCCGTCACGCGCAGGCCGGCGCCGCGCAGTTCCACGGCGGTGGTCCCGACATGTCTGTGTCTCCTGCCCGTACTGGAGTCTTCCTGTCCCTTGGCTAGTGCCAAAACCGATCCTACGATGGACAGAGTCCAAGTCAAGAAGGACGCCAAACCCATATCCGATCGGACCCGGATGCGCACCGATAAACTGCGGGCTCCCACCGAACCTGAAAAGGTGAACCCATATGAGTGACCTGCTGGAGCGACTGCGAGGACGTGGCTGGCGGATGACCTCCCAGCGGCGTGTCGTTGCGGAGGTCCTCGACGGCGACCATGTGCATCTCACGGCCGACGAGGTGCACGCCCGCGCGGCCGAGCGGCTGCCCGAGATCTCCCGGGCGACCGTCTACAACGCCCTGGGGGAGCTGGTCTCCCTCGGCGAGGTCATCGAGGTCTCCACCGACGGCCGCGCCAAGCGCTACGACCCCAATGCCCACCACCCTCACCAGCATCTGGTGTGCTCCCGCTGCGGCACCGTCCGGGACGTCCACCCCACCGGCAACCCGCTGGCCGACCTTCCGGCGACGGAACGATTCGGTTTCACGGTGGCCGCCGTCGAGGTCACCTACCGGGGCCTGTGCCCTTCGTGCGCCTAGGGCGGTCCGGACCTGCCCGGCGGCCCACAGGCCCACCGGACTCGTCCGTGATCCGTCCGGTGGTGCGCGGCCCCGTGGCGGCGGCGCGCCCGGTCGTGCCTAAGCTTCCGCCGTGAACTACACCACACAGGGCATACGCATCAGGCCCGGAAGCCTGGCCGACGCACCGGCGATTCTGGACATGCTCGACGCCGCGGTGGTCTGGATGAACGACCGCGGCAACACCGAGCAGTGGGGCACGACCCCGTATTCGCGGACGTCGGGCGGGGTGGAGCGGGTCCATCGGTACACGACCGAGAACGCCCCCTACATCGCGGAGTCGGACGGAACACCCGTCGGAGCCCTGGTGCTGGACTCGGGCCCCAGCCCGCACGTGCCGATCAAGCCCGCCGGGGAACCCGAGCGGTACGTCCGGCTGCTGGTGTCGGACCGACGACAGGCCGGTCGGGGCATCGGGGCGGCGCTGCTGGAGCATGCCGCCGAGGAGACCCGGCGCGCGGGCGTCGCACTGCTGCGGGTCGACTGCTGGGCGGGCGGCGGGGGCGAACTGGTCGCGTACTACGAGCGCAACGGCTTCACTCCCACCGACCGATTCCTGTCCGGGACCTGGCCGGGACAGGTACTGGCCCGAAGGGTCGGCCCACCGCGGGGCTAGGCCGGTCCGCGGAGGCCTCTCGGGCTCCGGCCGGGCGCCGTGCCCTCCCGGGCACGGCTCCATTGCGATATCGGCCGGACGACCTTCTCGTCCGACCCTCTTACGAGACGCCGGCCGGGGTCTCGCCTCAGGTGAGGTAGTCGGCGACCAGCGTGGCGAACTCCTCCGGTGCGGCGAGTCTGATCCCGAGGGTCTCCGCCTTGGCGCGCTTGGACCCCGCACCTTCTCCGGCGACGACCAGGGTGGTCTTCTTCGACACGCTGGAGGAGGAACGCCCACCGGCGCGTTCGATGAGTTCGTTCATCTGGTTGCGGCTGAGCCGCTCCAGTGCGCCGGTCATCGCGCCGGTGACCACCACCGTCATCCCGGACAGCGGTCCGCCGACCGTCTCGTCGCCCTCCGCCTCCGGGTCGGCCTCACCGGCCGGGGCGGGCGGAGTGGCACCGGGCTCGGTCATGTTGACCCCGGCGGCGGCGAGTCTGTCGATGAGCGGGGCGAGTTCGGCCAGCTCGGCGACGATCGACGGGGCCTTCTCCGTGCCGATGCCGTCGACCTGCTGCATCGTTTCGGCATCCGCCGCGCGCACCTGATCCATGGTGGCGAAGTACCGGGCGATGCGCCGGGACATGGAACGGCCGGTGCCTCGGACACCGAGCGCGCACAGCACCCGCGACAGCGGCTGACCCTTGGCCGCCTCGATCGCCGCGAGGAGGTTGTCGGTGCTGGTCGCGCCCATGCGCTCCAGACCGAGGAGCTGCTCGCGGGTCAGGGTGAACAGGTCGGCGAGATCGGCGACCAGACCGGCCTCGACGAGTTGCACGACCCGTGTGTGACCGAGGCCCTCGATGTCGAGCTGGTCGCGGCCGGCGGCGTACGAGAGCGCGGCGACCAGGTGGCAGTTGCGGCCCTGCTCACAGCGCCAGCGCTGCTCGCTGGTGTCGATGGCGGATCCGCAGTTCGGGCACGCCTCGGGGAAGACGATGGGCCGCTCCTCGCCGGTGCGCAGATGGGCGACGGGCGCTTCGATACGGGGGATGACGTCGCCGGCGCGGTGGACCATCACATGGTCGCCCAGCCGCAGATCGCGACGCGTGATGTCCGCCGGGTTGTGCAGGGTGGCGTACGTGATGGTCGAGCCGTCGATCTCGACCGGCTCCAGCACGGCGCGCGGGGCGATGATGCCCGTACGGCCCACGTTCCACTCGACCTCCAGCAGCCGGGTGATCTTCTCGACGGCCGGGAGCTTGTAGGCGATCGCCCAGCGCGGCGCGCGTGAACCGGACCCGGCGGCCCGCTGGTCGGCGGCCAGGTCGGCCTTGACGACGATTCCGTCGATCCCGAACGGCAGCTCGGGGCGCAGCGCCGCGATCTCCTGGACACGCACCAGAACCTGCTCGGCGGTCGCCGCGGTGATGCCGGGCACGGCGGTGGTGGCGGTGGTGTGCACGCCCAGCTCGGCGGCCCGCGCCATGAGATCGCTGTGCGCGAGCTCGCCCAGCAGGGCCGCCGAATCGGCCTCCGTACCGGGCACCGACAGGAGGCCGTAGGCGAAGAAGGTCATCGGAACGGTGTAGGCACGGTCCTTGGCGCGCAGGGTGCCCGCCGCAGCGTTGCGCGGGTTCGCGAAGGGCTGCCCGCCGTGAGCGGTGCGCACCTCGTTGGCGTGCTCGAACTGGGCGGTCGTCATGAGGACTTCGCCGCGCACCTCCAGGGTGACCGGCTCGGCGAGCTCGCGGGGAAGGCCCTCGATCGTGCCGATCGCGTGCGAGACGTCCTCACCGGCCGTCCCGTCCCCGCGGGTGACCAGCTGCGTGAGCCGCCCCTGGCTGTAGCGAGCGGCGATGGCCAGGCCGTCGAGTTTCGGCTCGACGCTGAACCGCTCCACCTCGTGGCCGATCCGCCGGGCCACCGACGCCGTCCAGGCGGTGAACTCCTCCGGCGAGAAGACATTGTCCAGGCTCAGCATCGCCACCGTGTGCGGGACGTCCCCCTCGACGGCGCCGCCCGCGACCTTCCCGGTCGGCGAGTCCGGCAGCACCTGATCGGGATGCTCGGCCTCCCATGCGGCGATGCCGCGCACCAGCCGGTCGTAGGCGTCGTCGTCCAGCACCGATGTGCCGCCCTCGTAATAGGCGGTCGATGCCTTCAAAGCGTCCTCGACCGCCTGCGCGTAGGCGACGGCATCCACGATCACTGCAACTGGTGTTGTCATACCCGCCATCCTGCCTGGCACCACTGACAACGCCCTCCCGCCACGTGGCGGGACCCGCGGCGCCCCGGAGCGGCCACCGCCGGCACGCCCGGTTCGACGCCCCGCACAGCGGATTCGTGTCTCTTAAGACCCGTACTTGGGACGATGCGGGCAACAGCGTCAACCTGGAGGTGACACGGGCCCACGGCTTGAAGTAGACCTTGGCGGAACCTGAATTCGGGCAGGCCCCGGGCTTTCGCAGCCCGGGGCCGTCCGGCGTCACCCGCCGACTTCAAGGGAGTGGCCCATGCTCGCCGCGCTCGGTCTCGGTCCGGCCGAGGAGGAGATCTACCGCCTCCTCGTGGCTCGTGGACGGGTCACCGTCCATGAACTGGCCGCCGACGGTGGCCGCCCCGAGCCCGAGGTGCGTGAGGTCCTCACCGCTCTGTCCGGGCGCGGCATCGTCGTCACCGAGGCGATCGACGGTCCGCCCGGCACGAGGTGCGGTTGATGATGGTGCCCGAACTCTCCGTCGTCCCGCGCAGCGCCAACGCCGCGGAGCGGGCCGGAGTCCGCCGTGGCGTGCTCTACCGGACGATCCTGCACCGGGAGGCGCTGACCGAGCCCGGCATGGTGGCCCAGGTCCTCGCGGACCTGGCGGCCGGACAGCGGATCGGGATCGCCGACGCCGTTCCGGTCAAACTCATCATCGCGGACCGTGAGCTGGCGATGCTGCCCTTGTTCCGAGGCGGCAACACCGCGGCGGCCTCGGTGCTGGTGCACGCCGGAGGGCTGCTGGAGGCGCTGGTCGCCTACTTCGAGCTGGCCTGGGAGCAGGCTTATCCGTTGTCGCCCCGTACGACGGGCGACCGCCTCGTCGAGGAACGCCCGGACGCCATGGACGAGTTCGACGCCCGGATGCTCGGCCTTGTCCTCGCGGGACTCACCGACCAGGCGGTCGGTGCCCGCCTCGGCGTCTCCCGCCGCACCGTGCAGCGGCGCATCGGTGAACTCATGGCGCGGGCCGGCGCGGAGAGCCGCATCCAGCTCGGCTGGCACGCCGCGCGAAAGGGCTGGGCCTGACGGGTCGCCGCGTGAGCGCCCGCGGCGGGATGCCCGGGTC
Organism: Streptomyces sp. NPDC060027; assembly: GCF_042737005.1. Taxonomy (NCBI): domain Bacteria; kingdom Bacillati; phylum Actinomycetota; class Actinomycetes; order Kitasatosporales; family Streptomycetaceae; genus Streptomyces; species Streptomyces sp. NPDC060027. The sequence continues at coordinate 155,078 of NZ_JBHWVI010000001.1, read as the reverse complement.
GCAGGGCCAGGAGCGGGCTGCGGGGCCGCGTGCCGGGCGGGTGTCAGTGGCCCCGGACGGCGGGTGAGGGGCGCGCGGACCGCGTGACGACGAGGTCCGGTTCGCGCGGACCGGGAGGCAGGCCGGGGCCGATGTCGGCCTGACGCAGTTCGGCCAGCAACTCGGTCTGGCCGGAGAGCAGTTCGGTGAGGATGCGGCGGGCGGCGCGCAGCAGTTCGGCGACATCGCCGCCGGCCAGCGCGTAGCTGACGGTGGAGCCCTCGCGGATGGACACCACGATCCCCGAGCGGCGGAGTACGGCCAGTTGCTGGGAGAGGTTGGAGGGTTCGATCTCGATCTCGCTCAGCAGGTCGCGCACGGAGACGGGTCCGCTCTGCAGCAGTTCCAGGACCCGGATGCGGACGGGGTGTCCGAGCATGCGGAAGAACTCGGCCTTGGCCTGGTAGAGGGGAACCTGCCTGGTCAATCGTTCGCTCCCTGCCGCATGGGACGGGCTGTTGCTCCAGCTGGTGCGGGTGGCCGTCTGCCCGCAGCCGCGAGCGGTGCCCTGGGACCGATCCTCGCCGCTCCACCTCCGCACGCCCACGGGATTGACTTGATCTGGATGTACCCAATTGAAGAAGTCTTCAAGTCGTGGGCATGCGAAGGCGCGGAGAAGCCGGCTGTCTACACCTCTAGTTCGGCTTCGATGCGTCCGAGCTGATGGCGGGCCATGGCCAGGTTGGACGTCGCCTTGTTGAGCACGAGGTACAAGAACAACCCGTTGCCGTTACGGCTTTTGAGCGGCCGGATGACGTGGTACTGGCTTTCGAGCGTGATCAGTACGTCCTCGATCTTGCTCTTGAGCCCGAGGTGCTCCATGGTGCGCACCTTGGCCCGGATCACGTCGGTGTTGCCCGCCGCGGCGACATTCAGGTCGAGGTCTTTGCCGCCCCCCAGCGTGCCCAGCGCCATGCCGCTCGTGTAGTCGACGAGGGCGGCGCCCATCGCGCCCTCGATGGACGTCATCGTCTCCTTGAGGGAGATCTCCACATTTGCCATACCGATTGTCTCCTCCTGGTCACCGCGCGGGCTGAGGGTCTCCAGCCCGGTCGGTGATCCGGACCCTACGGACCGTCCAGGGCGGGCGGCCGAGTTGTTTCGGGACTGGCGGAAGGAGCGTCGAAATGCCTTCTGCGGACGCTGAATTGATCGCCGTTGTCCGGCCGATGATCACAGATGTCACCCTGAGGCGAAGGGCCCGATTCCGTGAGGGTGGTGGCTCACCCGACGGCCGAAGGCCCCGAACTCGCCTTGCCCGCGGCGAAGTTCGCGAACCACGTCAGCATCTCCGGATGGGTGATGGACCCTTCGCTGCTGACGTCGGAGCTGCGGGCGCCCTGGAGGATGCGCTTGACCGGCACCTCGAGCTTCTTGCCGGTGAGGGTGCGCGGGACGGCGGGGATGGGCACGATCAGGTCGGGGACATGGCGTGGGGACAGCCGGCTCCTGATGGCCGTGGTGATCCGTCGGCGCAGGCCGTCGTCGAGCGAAGTGCCCTGGGCGGGGACGACGAACAGCGGCATGAAGTAGCCGCCGTCCGACTGTTCCACGCCGATGACGAGGCTGTCGGCGACCTCGGGGAGCTGGTCGACGACCGCGTAGATGTCGGCGGATCCCATGCGGACGCCCGACCGGTTCAGGGTGGAGTCGGAGCGGCCCGCGACGACGACCGACAGGTCGGTGTCGATCGTGACCCAGTCCCCGTGCCGCCAGACCCCGGGATAGGTCTCGAAGTAGCTGGCCCGGTAGCGGGCGCCGTCGGCGTCGCCGACGAAGCGCAGCGGCATGGACGGCAGCGGCGCGGTCACCACCAACTCGCCCTGCTCGCCCGTCAGGGGGTGTCCCTGAGCATCCCAGGAGGCCAGGGCGACGCCGAGTGCGGGGGCCTGGATGCGGCCCACGCGGACGGGCAGCAGCGGGGTGCTCCCCGCGAGGACCGAGCAGACGTCCGTACCACCGCAGATGGACTGGAGCCGCACTCCGGGCGCCAGCCGGTCGTGGACCCAGCGCCAGGTGCTGGGCGGCAGCGTCGACCCGGTCTGCAGGACGGTGCGCAGCCTGTCGAGTCCGAACATGTCCGCGGGACGCGAGTCCGCCTTCTCCCCGGCGGTGAGATACGCGGCGCCCAGGCCGACCACGGTCGCGCCGGTCCACTCGGCGATCCGCCATGCGCCGTCGATGTCGGGAAAGGTCGGGCTGCCGTCGTACAGGATGACCGTGCTGCCGTGCAGCAGCCCGCCGACCAGGAAGTTCCACACCATCCAGCTGGTGGACGTGAGGAAGAGATAGCGGTCGTCGGCGCGCAGGTCGACGCCCAGTCCCAGTGCCTTGAGCAGCTCGACCACGATGCCGCCGTGCCCCTGGACGATCCCCTTCGGTATCCCCGTGGTCCCCGACGACCACAGGATCCACAACGGGTGGTCGAAGGGCACGTCGGCGAACTCCAGCGGCTCCCCGGCCGCCGGCAGCGCGGACCAGGCGTGCTGTTCGACGTCGGGCCGCCCCGACCACGGCTCGGTCGGGGCCGCGAAGAGGCTGTCGACGGCGAGGATGTGGCGGACGGTGGGCAGGCCGTCGGCGAGTTCGGCGACCTCCGGGCGCTTGTCGTAGGTCTTGCCGCCGTAGCGGTATCCGTCCGCGGCCACGAGGACCGTCGGCCGTGCCTGGCGGAGCCGGGCGAGCACGCTGGGCGTGCCGAAGTCGGGGGAGCAGGCCGTCCACACGGCCCCGACGGCGGCCGTGGCCAGCAGTGCCACCACGGTCTGCGGGAGGTTGGGGAGGTATCCCGCCACACAGTCGCCGGGCTCCACGCCCATGCGGCGCAGGGCCGCCGCGACGTCCGCGACCCGGCGGCGCAGCTCGTGCCAGGAGATGTCCTCGGGGGTGCCGCCCTCGGTCAGGGCGACGAGCGCGGGGCGGGCGTCCGTGGCCTGCGCGAAGCAGCGTTCGGCGAAGTTCAGCCGGGCTCCGGGAAACCATACGGCGCCTGGCATCGACGCCCCGCCCAGCACCTCGTCGTAGTCGGTGACCGCGTCCAGCCCGTAGAACTCCCACACCGCGGACCAGAATCCCGCCAGGTCGGTGGAGCTCCACCGCCACAGCTCGTCGTAGCCGGAGAAGTGGAGCCCCCGTTCCTCGCTCACCCACTCCATGAAGCAGGCGACGTTGGAGTCCTCCAACTCACGGCGACCGGGGGACCACAGCAGGTCGGTGTCGGTGTTCATCGGTTGCCTTCCTGGGCTGGACGCGGCGTTCAGCCGGTTTCTACTTCGCGGAGCAGCTCTTCCGCGCGCGGCCACGGGCCGTATCCGGAAGCGGGGTTGAGATGGCCGACCTCGCCGAGGTCCACGAGCCGGCCGCCCCAGTCGCGGGCCAGCGCGGTGACCCGCTCGACCGTGCCGAGGGGGTCGTTCGTGCTGGCCGCGACGATGCTGGGGAAGGGCAGTGGTGTCCGGGGCACCGGGGTCCAGCCGTTCTCGCCGAGCACCTCGGGGGTCGGGTACCCCTCGGGCAACGGCGTGTCGAAGTCCGGCGGAGTCACGAGCAGCGCTCCCCGCACCTGTGCCGTACTCCCGTGGGCCCAGTGGACGGTGGTGATCACACCGGCGCTGTGCGCGACGAGGACGACGGGTCCCTCGATCTCCGAGACCACCTTGTCGAGCGCCGCCACACGGGCCTCGCGGCTCAGGGCGTCCTGGGTGAGCGGTGGGACGGTGCGGACGGTGCGCCCGGCCTCGGCCAGCCGTTCCGCCAGGCGGGTCTGCCAGTGGTCCGCGACGTGATCGCGCAGTCCGGGGACGATCACGATCACCGGGTCGGTGGTGGCGCTCACGCGGACACCACCGCGTCCTCCGGCTCTGCGGCCGGCACGGGTCCGCTCGTCAGACGGCGCAGATCACGCTCGTAGAAGTGGCGGCCGATCAGGAAGGCGACGGTGGCGGCGAGCGCCGTGAACGGGATGACCCGCAGGGCGCCGAGCAGACCCATGTTGTCGGCGAGGGTGCCGGTCAGGGCCGGTCCGGGAGCCAGCCCGAGCAGGCTGTTGGCCAGCGTCAGGGTGGCGAAGGCCGTGGCGGAGATGGACGCGGGGGTCAGGTTGGCCACCATGGCGCTCGCGGGACCGGCCGTTCCGGCCGACAGCAGGGCCCCGGCCGCCAGCGCCGCGAGCTGGAGCGGTCCGGTCGGCAGCTGGAAGGCGGCCAGGAGCAGGACGAGGGAGCCGATGCTGCACGCGATGGCCACCGCCCACTTCCGGATGGGGAAGGCCCGGCTGATGCGGTCCGAGGCGATGCCGCCGACGATCATGCCGATGCCGATGACGAGGATGAAGACTCCGGCGGTCGCGCCCGCCTTGGCGGTGGGCATGTCGTAGTAGCGGTTGAAGTAGCTGGGCAGCCAGGCCATCAGGGAGGCGGCGATGAAGAGCTGGAGACCGCTGCCGACGTAGGCGCTGATCACCGAGACGGAGGAGAACAGCCGGGGCAGCAGGGCGCGCAGCCGGCCGGGTGGCCCGGGATCGGTCTCGGTGTCGGTGGAGCCGGCCTTCGGTGTCAGCTTCTTGTCGGTGACGACGAGTCCGTAGACCCCGGCCAGTACCAGTCCGAAGATCCCCATGACGCCGAACGCCCAGCGCCAGCCGAGGTGTTCGGCGACGGCGCCGCCGATCGACACACCCAGGACCGATCCGAAGGCGCCGCCCGCGATGAAGGCGCCGGAGAGGGTGGCGCGCAGGCCGATCGGGAAGATGCTCAGGACGACGGCGATACCGACGCTTCCGTACGCCGCCTCACCGATACCGACGAACAGGCGGCCGACGAACATCTGGTCGTAGCTCGCGGACACCGCGCAGCCGAGGGTCGCCACGCTCCACATCGACGCGGCGAGCAGCAGGCTCTTCACCCGGCCCCAGCGGTCGGCCATCAGCGACATCGGGAAGGTGAGCAGGCCGACCATGAGGGCGACGACGCCGCTGAGCGAGCCGAGCTTGGCGTCCGTGAGCAGCCACTCGCTCTTGAGCATGGGGAAGACGGCGTTGAGCACCTGCCGGGACATGTAGTCGGACAGCAGCAGGCCGAAACTGAGGGCGAAGACCACCCAGGCATAACGTCGGGTCACAGGCCATCCGGACGAGGCGGTCGTGTCCGTCTCGGGGATGGATCCAGCAGTGGTGTGCAACTCCATTGTCATCACCTCACGCGCTGTTGGGGGAAGGGTTCTAGAACGGTCTGTCGCCGACGATCCCGGCGCGCTCCATCCGGCGGACGGCGGGCCCGTAGTCCTGCACGGCGTAGTGCTGGGTGGAGCGGTTGTCCCAGATGGCGACACTGTTCGGGGTCCAGCGCCAGCGCACCTGGTACTCCGGGATCGCGGCCTGACCGATCAGGTAGTTGAGCAGGAGGCTCGCGCCGGGGGCGAAGTCCTGCCCGAACCGCACGTTCTCGGGCGTGTGGTAGTTCACGAAGTGGGTGGTGAACGCGTTGACGAAGAGGATCTCCTCGCCCGTCTCCGGGTGGACGCGGACCACCGGGTGCTCGGCGTCCGGGAACTGCGCCTTGAGGGCGTGCCGCTTCTCCTGCGGCATGACCGCGCCGAACGTGGCCTCGATGCTGTGCCGGGCCCGCAGTCCCCGTACGGCGGTCCGGATGTTCTCCGGCAGCCGACGGTAGGCCTCGGCCATGTTGACCCAGATCGTGTCCCCGCCGACCGGGGGACCTTCGACACACCGCAGTACGGCGCCCATGGACGGGTTCTCGCGCCAGGTGCCGTCGGTGTGCAGGGCGTTCTCGTAGTGCTCCGCCGGGCTGTCCAGGTCCTTGTAGATCCGCACCAGGCCGGGGTGGTCGGGGTCGCTGCCGGCCACCGGGTGGTCCTCCAGCGCTCCGAAGCGTTCGGCGAAGGCGACGTGTTCGGCACGCGTGATGTCCTGGTCCCGCAGGAACAGCACCTTGTACTGGAGCAGCAGCGCCCGGATCTCGTCGAACAGGTCGTCGTCGCGTGAGGCGTCGCCGAGGTTCACGCCGGAGAGTTCCGCGCCGATGCTGCAGGTCAGGGGTTCGACCCTGATCGAGCCACGGGTGTGGGCGCGGACCGGCGCGCCCTCGGGGGGAGCGAGCGTGTGTTCCATGGTGCTTCCTCCTGGAGAGAGTGGAGTTGACCGCGGGGAGGGCTGGGCTCGGGGGAGGGGTGGGCTCAGAGGACGAAGACGGACGATCCGGTGGTCTGTCCCGCCTCCAGTTCGCGGTGCGCCCGGGCGGCGTCCTCGAGCGCGTACCGCTGGTTGACCTCGATGGTGATGCGGCCGGAGGTGACGTGGTCGAAGAGTTCGCCCGCGAGCTCCGCCCGTTCCACGGGGTCCGCGATGTAGTCGGCGAGCGCGGGCCGGGTGACGAACAGCGAGCCCCCGACGGCGAGTTGCATGGCGTCGATGGGCGGGACGGGGCCGGAGGCCGTGCCGAAGCAGACCAGCAGGCCGCGGCGCCGCAGCGAGGCGAGCGAGGCGGCGTAGGTGGTCTTGCCGATGCTGTCGAAGGCCACCGGGACCCCGGCACCGTCGGTGAGTTCGCGTACCCGCTCGGCCACGTTCTCGGACCGGTAGTGGATGACGTGGTCGCAGCCGTGGGCGCGGGCCAGTTCGGCCTTCTCCTCGGTGGAGACGGTGCCGATGACGTTCAGTCCGAGCAGCTTGGCCCACTGGCTGACGATGAGTCCGACGCCGCCCGCCGCCGCGGTCAGCAGGATCGTGTCACCCGCCTTGAGGGGGTGAATCCTGCGGAGCAGGTACGCGGAGGTCAGACCGCGCATGGTCATCGCGGCCGCCGTCTCGAAACCGATGCCGTCCGGCAGCCGGATCAGGGAGTCGGCCGGCATGACCCGCTCGGTGCTGTAGGCCCCGAGCGGACTTCCGGTGTACGTGACCCGGTCCCCCTCGGTGACCTGGGTGACGCCCTCGCCCACCGCCTCGACCACGCCCGCGGCCTCGACACCCAGTCCGGCGGGCAGCGCCGCGGGGTAGAGCCCGGTGCGGAAGTAGGTGTCGGCGAAGTTGAGTCCGACGGCGTGGTGGCGGATCCGGACCTCACCGGGGCCGGGGTCGCCGACGACGACCTCCTCCCAGCGCAGGACCTCGGGACCGCCGGTCTCCTTGAATCGAATGGCGTGAGCCACAGGAGTGCTCCGTTGTTGGTGTCAGATGAAGGGGGGAGGAAGGGCCGCCGGAGCCGGGGGGTATGGCCCCGGCGGCCTCGTGGCGCGACGAGCGCGGCGGCGGCACCTGGTCGGACAGCGACCGGAGGGTCGGCGTGGCTGTCCGCTGCTCGGTCAGGCGTCGCGCAGCATGAAGCCGCGCTGACCGGGACGGCGGTTCGGCACCATGCCGAGGTGGGCCAGCGTCTCGTCGGCACCCGAGTAGGTCTCGCCGAGCTTGTAGATCTTCCGGGCCTCCGCGCCGGTCGCGATGTCACGGCCGAGCGCCTCGGAGATCTGCACCATCTGCTCGACCTGCTCGACGCTGGACATGCGCTCGCCCTTGCGCCGCCACAGGTTGTCCTCGTTGCCCACCCGGACGTGCACGCCGAGCGCGATGCCGATCGCGTTCATGGGTGCCACGGCGCGCATGGAGCTCTCGATGGTCAGGACGGCGCCGTCGGGGGCGCGACGGACGAACTCGATGAGGTCGGCCGGGTGGCGGCCCGCGAAACCGCCGCCGATCGCCACGTAGTTGAGGACCAGCGGGCCCGTGTGGATACCGGCCCGGATGAGCCGTTCGACGGTCTCGAGCTGGGCCAGGGTGGCGAGCTGGAAGTGCGGCTGGATGCCGCTCGCGGCCAGACGCTTGAGGTGCTCCAGGTAGAAGTCGGGGCCCGCCTCGACGACCATGTCGCGGTACGCCTTGTAGTAATCGGGCTTCGCGATCGACGTGCCCTCCAGATCGTCGTCGTTCATGATCTCGACGATGTTCATCTGGCTGGTGTTGATCGCGATCGTCACCTGGTCCGGCGCGGGGTCCAGGTCGGCCAGCATGTGGCGGGTGTCGTAGCTCAGCCACTTCGCCTCACCGCCCTCACCCTCCGGGGCGAAGGAGATCGAGCCGCCCACCTGCAGCACCATGTCCGGCACGGCCTCACGCAGCCGGCCCATGAGCTCGTTGAACTTGGACATCCGCTTGGAGCCCTTGCCGTCGAGCTCGCGTACGTGGATGTGGAGCACGGTGGCGCCGGCGTTGTAGCAGTCGACGGCCGCCTGCACGTGCTCGTCCATCGTCAGAGGAAGGTCGTCGGCATCTCCGGGAAGCCATTCCGGCCCGTACGGAGCGGCCTGGATGACCAGTTTTTCCTGGTTCTCGGGGAAGAGCGAGTCGTCGTGGAAGTGCACGGTCCGTCTCCTTCGTCGGATCGGTGATCACTCGCCGGGGGCATCGCCGCGCGCTGCGCGGGCCTGGGATGTCCGGCGGGGATCGATGCGGGTCACCGGTGACAGCGGGCGCAGGTGGCCCGCTGCGGTCGGCCTTCCGGAGGAAGCGCGGGGGAGTGTGCGGGCCCTCCGGCGGCCGACCGCGTCTTCTGTGCGGTGGTGCAAAGGTAGGGCCGGGCTCAGGGGGTGTGCTTGCCGTCAAGGGACAGATGATTTGTCATTTGGGGACATCGGTCGGGTGGCGCACCGAACGGGCTGGTGCTCGGCCCGATTACCCGTCCCGTCCGTCTCGGCAGTCCCTTTAGGGGAGTTGCTACGGGGATTTGCTGCCGCGCCACGCCTTCGGACTGCAGCCGAACTGCTCGCGGAACCAGCGTGAGAACCCGCTCAGCGACGAGAACCCCAGCAGGTCGGAGATCTCCGTCAGCGAGCGCCGCGGGTTCGCGACGAACTGCTCCGCGAGATGGCGGCGTGTGGCGTTGAGGAGCGAGGAGAACGTCTCGCCCGAGGCGGCGAGATGCCGGTGGACGGTGCGCCGGTCGACGCCGAGACTGCGCGCGACCTGCTCGATCGAACAGCGCCCGGTCGGCAGCAGGACCTCGATCAGCTCGCGCACCTGGTCCGCGGCGGTGGTGTCCTTGGGGACGGCGATCGCGTCGAAGTACTGGCGGGCGTACTCGCGCAGCAGCGGGTCGGCCATGGCGTTGGGCGCGTCCAGGTCATCGGCGTAGAAGACGATGCCGTCGATCTCGCGGTCGAACTCCACGATGGGCCCGAACGCGCGCCGGTGCGCCGCGGTGTCCGACGGCGCGGAATGCCGGAACCACACGGAGAGCGGCTGCCAGCGGGTGTGCAGGAAGTCGCTCAGGATGCGGTGGTAGGCGGCGACGGCCAGTTCCGTCGCCTGCCGGGACTCCATCGGCTCGCCGAGCCGCAGATCCACCTTCAGTGTGGCCAGGCCGTCCCCCTCGGACAGCCGGGTGTGCAGCACCTCGTTGTACATGTACTGATGGCGGATCAGCAGTTCCAGCGCGCTGCGTACGTCGGGCTCCTCGCGGACGACCAGACTGATCGGGCCGAGATTGGAGAAGCGGCGGAACTCCGCCAGCAGCACCCCGAAGTCCTCGTGACCGGACTCGGCCGCCGACAGTTCCATCACCTGGACGGCGGCCGTCCCCGAGATCCACCGGTCCTGGACGGTGAGGGCCGCGGTGTCCAGGCCCACCCGCTTCAGGAGCGCCTGCGGATCGATGCCGAGGGAGCGGCACAGCTCGACATAGCCGCTCAGTGCGGCGGTGCGGACCAGAGGTCTCATGGGCGTGCTCCAGCAATGTCCCGAAAAGCCAAGTCTCCTGTCCCGCCATGACAAGCATGGTGGTGGTCGAGGAACCTAGCATGACGCCGTTCACCGGCCGGGCCTGCTGATGGCGGCCGCTCACCGGCCGGTGAACACGCGACGGATCGGAGGCGAAGATGACCGGAACCAGGGACGCCGACCAGGCGCCGCCCGTGCCCCGCTCGGGCCCCTGGGTGTGGAAGGGCCAGGACCTGACACACCCCGAGGAGTGGCAGCTGCGCCTCTCGGCGCCCCGGCTCGCCGAGATCGACTCCGCCCTGCACGAGGCACGCAGACGGGATCTCACCCTGCTGAGGCTGACGGCCGCCGGCTTCCCGCTGCCCACGCTCGCCGGCGAGCTGGCCCGCCTCGCCGGGGTCCTCGACCACGGACGGGGGTTCGCGATCGTCCGGGGCATCCCCGTCGAGCGGCTCGGCGAGGCGGCCGCGAGCACCGTCTTCTGGGGCCTCGGCCGGCACCTGGGCCACCCCGTCCCGCAGAACGCCGACGGACTCGTCCTCGGCCATGTCCGGGACACCGGACGCAGCCTGAGCGACCCCGCCACCCGCGGTTACCAGACCCGGGAGGCGCTGCCGTTCCACACCGACGGTGCCGACCTCCTCGCCCTGATGCCGCTCAGTACGCCTCGCACCGGCGGACGGATCTCCCTGGTCAGCTCGGCCGCGGTCCACGACGCGGTGCTGGAGCTGCGCCCCGATCTCGCCGAGCGCCTGTACCGCACGTACTGCTTCGACCGCCGTGAGGACCACGCTCCAGGAGAGCCGCCCTACACGGCCGCCCCGCTGGTCTCCCGCCCCGACGGTCCCGCCCGCGCACTGAGCACGCGCTACAACCGGCGCTCCATCGAATCCGCCCAGCGCTTCCCCGAGGTACCCCGCCTGGAACCGGCGGACCACGAGCTCTTCGATCTCATCGACCGCGTCGCGGCCTCCCCGGAGTACCGGCTCGACCTCGACCTCGAGGTCGGAGACCTGCTTGTGGTCAACACCCACCACGTGATGCATGCCCGATCGGCGTTCGAGGACCATGAATCGCCCGACCACAGACGCCACGTGCTGCGCCTGTGGCTGGCCTTCCCGCGGGGGCCCCGTAGCCAGGGCGCACAGCACTGGGTCACGCTTCGCGATGTGATCCGACCGCGCCACACCGCCTCGCCCGGCGGCACGAACCCTAGGAGATTCCCGGCATGACCAACCTCGTCACCCTCCTGGCCGCCTCCGCCGCGGCCCACGGCGACCGCGTGGCCGTCCGCCATGACGACAGCACGCTCACCTACGCGGAGCTGGACGACGCCAGCGCCCGGGTCGCCGCGCTCCTGCGGGACCGCGGCCTCCTGCCGGGCGACCGCGTCGCGATGACGATGCCCAATCTCCCGCTGTTCCCGGTCGTCTACTACGGCATCCTGCGGGCCGGCGGCGTCGTCGTCCCGATGAATCCGCTGCTCAAGGCCCGCGAGGTGGCTTTCACCCTGCGCGACTGCGGGGCGCGCATCGCGCTGGTCTTCCCGCTCTTTGCCGAAGAGGTGACCAAGGCCGCCGCCGAGACCGGAACCGCATGCCTGGTGACCGAGCCCGAGGCCTTCGACGCCCTGCTGCGGGGCCACCAGCCGCTGCGTGACACCGTCGACCGGACCGAGGACGACGCCGCCCTGATCCTCTACACCTCGGGCACCACCGGAACACCGAAGGGGGCCGAACTCTCCCACCGGAACCTGGCCACGAACACCCTCACCACGTCCGAGACGCTCCTCCAGGTCGGACCGGACGACGTACTCTTCGGCGGCCTTCCCCTCTTCCACGCCTTCGGCCAGACCTGCGCGCTCAACACGGCCGTGGCCGCCGGCGCCACGCTGACCCTGCTGCCCCGGTTCGACCCGCAGCGCGCCCTGGAGATCATGGCCAGGGACGCGGTCACCGTGTTCCTCGGCGTGCCGACGATGTACGCCGCGCTGCTCCACGCCGAGCTTCCCGACGGCTTCGACGCCGCCCGGCTACGCCTGGCCGTCTCCGGCGGGTCCGCGCTCCCGGTCGAGGTGCTGCACGGTTTCGAGCGGCGCTTCGGCGCCCCCGTGCTGGAGGGGTACGGACTCTCCGAGACGTCACCGGTCGCCGCGTTCAACCACCCCGACCGTCCACGCAAGGCGGGGTCGATCGGGCTGCCCATCCGCGGGGTCGAGATGCGGCTCGTCGGCGAGGACGGCGCCGCCGTCGCGCCGGGCGGGATCGGCGAGATCGCCATCCGCGGCGAGAACATCATGACCGGCTACTGGAACCGCCCGGACGCCACTGCGGAGGCGATCCGCGACGGGTGGTTCCACAGCGGCGACCTGGCCCGGGTGGACGAGGACGGCTTCTACTTCATCGTCGACCGCAAGAAGGACATGATCATCCGCGGCGGCTACAACGTCTACCCGCGCGAGATCGAGGAGGTGCTGTACGAGCACCCCGCCGTCGCCGAGGCCGCCGTCGTGGGCATGCCGCACCCCCTGCACGGTGAGGAGATCGCGGCGGTGGTCACGCTCCGGCCCGGCGCGAAGGCCACGGCCGAGGAGATCATCGCCCACGCCAAGGAGCGGGTCGCGGCGTACAAGTACCCGCGCGTCGTCACGATCGCGGCCGAACTGCCCAAGGGGCCCACGGGCAAGATCCTCAAGCGCGAGATCGTGGTCAGCGGCCCGTGAACGACTGAGGGAGGGCGACGGTGGCGGGGAACCGGCCACCGTCACCGCTCCCTCTGCCGCGGCCCGGCGAGGATCAGGCTCTCCACACCCTCGTACCGTCCCCGTTCCCGGTCCGCCGCGCGGCGTCCCGACAGCAGGCTGCCGAGCCAGCCGAAGACGAAGCCCAGCGGGATGGACACCAGTCCCGTGGTGGTGAACGGGAACCAGTTGAAGTCGGCGGCGGGAAAGGCGGACGTCGGGGAGCCGGACACCAGCCTGGTGCCCGGCATCAGGATCAGCACGGCGAGGGTGCCGCCGATGAGCGTGCTCATCAGGCCGGTGCGTGTGTAGCGGCGCCAGAAGAGGCTGTAGACGAGAGCGGGGGCGATCGCCGAGGCGCCCACGCAGAAGGACAGGGTGGCGAGCGGCTGCAGACTGCGGTGCTGGACGAGGACCGCGAGCGCGATCACCGGGGCGCCGACGACCAGGGCCGAGCCGCGGGCCAGGGCCGTCTCGCGCCGCGGTGACATGGCGCTGTTCCGGCCCGCGAAGACGTCGTGGGCCAGCGAGTTGGCGCAGGCGAGGGTCATACCGGCGACCGAGGCGAGCAGCGTGAGGAAGATCGCCGTGGTGATCGTGGTGAACACGAGGGTCTCCGCCCGCGACACCACCGGGCCGAACGCGGCTCGTGAGCCCAGCAGATAGGCCGTGTGCCCGCGGGGGTCGGCGGCGGCGATGCCGGCCCGGCCGACCATCGCCGTCGCGCCGATGCCGATGACGCCCGCCACCATCATGAACAGCGCCACCGAGGACACCGCCCAGGACATCGAACGCCGCACCTGGCGGGCGCTGTTCGCGGTGAACATACGCATCGTCACATGCGGCAGGCAGGCACCGCCCAGCACGATGGCGAACTGCGTACTGATCATGTCGAGCCGGGGGTGCGGGCCACCGGCGAACTGAAGCCCGCCGTGCAGGAAGTCGTCCGGTGCTCCACTGCGCCTGGCGGCCACGGTGAACAGGGCCCCGGGATTCCAGTGGAACCGGCTCAGGATCAGTACGGCGACGACGATTCCGGAGCCGAGGAGCACCACCATCTTCAGGATCTGGATCAGCGCGGTGCCCCGCATGCCGCCGATGGCCGCGTAGGTGATCATCAGGGCGCCGACGCCCACGATGCAGCCGGTCTTCATGGAGTCGTCGGAGAAGCCGAGGATGAAGGCCAGCAGCTGCCCGGTGCTGGCGAGTTGGACCAGCATCATCGGCACGAGTGCGGCGATCGTGACACCGCACGCGGTGATCCGTACGGCCCGTCCGGGCATCCTGCGGGCCAGCACGTCGCCCATCGTGAACTTGCCCGTGTTCCGCAGGGGTTCGGCCAGCAGGAACATCAGCACCAGCAGGGACAGCAGGGTACTGAGAGCCAGCACGACACCGTCGTAACCGCACAGGGCGATCACACCGCCGATGGTCAGCACGGTCGCGGCGGAGATGTAGTCGCCCGCGATGGCCAGTCCGTTGCGCAGCGGGGAGAGCGAGCGGTAGCCGGTGTAGAACTCGGCGAGATCGTCGCTGTCGGGGCCGGTCACCACGCACAGCAGCAGGGTCACGGTGACCGCGACGGAGAAGGCGACGAGCGACCAGGTCTGTGCGGTGCCGCCGAAGACGCTCACCGCTTCCGCTCCTGCTCGCCGCGAGCCCAGGGGGTACTCCGGTTCACGCGCCGGGCGAGGGGGTCGACGTAGCGGCGGGCGGTGCCCTCGTAGAGGAGCACGGCGAGCCAGGTGGCGGGGATCTGGGCGAGGGCGAACACCAGGCCCGTCGACAGGCCCCCGGTGAGAGGGCGGGCCATGAAATTGGGGCAGCCGGCCGAGAGGCCGAGGAAGAGGGTGAAGCAGCCGAGCACCACGAACGTGGTCACACGCCGCTGCCGGCGGTAGGCGCGGCGCAGGATGCGCAGATCGCGATGGTGCCCGGTCCAGGTGCGGGGTGATGCCCCGCCGCGTAAGGATTCCCCGCTGGGGTCCGGGGCATGGCGGGAGCGGGAACCGTGCTGCCCGTCGAGTGGTCCGGGATGCGGGGCGGAACTGTCGTACGACATGCCGGTCTCCTGGTGGGGGTGCGGGCCCGGCGTACATGGACCGTCGGTCGGTGGGGGAGAGGCTCGGGTCCTCGCACGCTATTCGGCCCTTCGGCCCATGCGAAGCGGTTTCCTTCAAGTACCTGGTGGGAGCGTGTCCACGCCCCTGACCTCGTCTGTTGCCGGTGAAACCGCTGTGGCCTCCGGGCTCCGAGTGGGGGATGTGGCTCGCATCCGGCCGCGGATCCCGGGCCGCCCCGGACTGCCGGTCGGCGGTCTCCGGACAGGCGGCAGAGCATGATCGTCGACGTTGACCCCGCGAACGCGACCTGCGCACAATCTGCGGGCCGCGCGCAGCCCGCCGGCGATCAGGGAGGGGAACCATGTGCGGAGCCTGCGCTCACCGCGGGACCATTGCCGCGATCGCCGGAAATCCCGCGGCGCCGGCCGCGGTACTGATCAGGCTGCTGTGCGAGGAAGCCAAGGCGGCCAGGAGCGCGATCGCCTGGCGTCCGCTGCCGGACGAGGTGGTCGACGCCATCGTCACGCATCCCGACCGCCTGCCGCGGTCGGCGTTGGCCGACAACCCGTCGGTGACGCCGGAACAACGCGCCCGGCTCGTGGACGATCCCGATCCACGCGTGCGCCACGCCCTCGCCGACGGACCCGAAGGGTTCCGCGTCTCCGCGCGGCCGTTGCCCCTGTCCACTCAGCAGCGGCTGCTCGCCGATCCGGAACCGCGGGTCCGCCGAGCCGCGGCCTTCTCCCGCAACACGGCTCCGAGCCTGGTCGGCGGGCTCGCCGACCACCAGGACGCGGACCTTCGGCAGGCGGCCTGCCGGGAGTGGAGCGCGCTGTCCGAGGACTCCCGGAGCCGGCTGCTGCGCGACGCCGATGACGACGTACGTCGGGCGGCCATGGTGAAGGCCTGCCGCGAGGACGCGGGCTGCACCGACCTGCTCCTCGACGCGGGAATCGACGGCGTCCGCAGGCGGGATGTGATCCGGTACGGCGCCATGAGCACGGCGACCGCCGAACGTCTCGCGGCAGGTACCGAAACGGAGGACCGGCGCGCGCTGGCGGACAACCTCAGGGTTCCCATCGACATCGTCAGGACGCTGGCGAACGACGACGCGCACAGCGTCCGGCTGGCGGTGTCGGTCCGACCCGAGCTGACGGAGACGGAACGCACCGCCGTCGACGTCACGATCGGTCCGTCCGACCGGCTCGATCCCGTCGAATGGGTTCGCCTGTGCGCCGATCCCGACACTCTGCGGCAATGCGCCAGATCGTCCAACACCCTGCTGCGGCGCAGCGCCGCCCACAGCCCGCACCTGCCCGCCGACGCCGTCGAGCTGCTCTCGCAGGACGACGACCACCCGGTGCGGCTCCTGTTGTGCGAGAACCAGCCGACCGTCGACGGGGAGGTGGTGCTGCGGACCTATCTCGACTGCAAGGTCATCACGAAGGGCGCCCTGGTGAGCCACCCGAACTTCCCGCGCGCGGGCAACGGAGAACGCTTCGCCGACGACCCGGATCCGGAGAAACGGCAGCTGGTGGGGCTCGACTCCGAGGCGTCCGTCGACGTCTTGGTCCGGTTGCTCGCCGACCCCGACGATCGTGTGCGTGCCGTGGCGGCCGGCCACCCGGCCCTGCCGGTCGACCTCATCGTCCGAAGCTGCGGAGATCCGGCGACCTCCTCCCGAGCCCTCGGCAACCCGAGCCTTCCCGCGGACGTCATGCACCGCTACCTGGACGACGCGGGAATCCCTCGCTGACGCGAACGCCCGCCCTGAACCCGGTGTGTTGCGCCTTGGCCCCCTCGGCGGCGGGGCTCCCACAGGCCGAGGCGGTGGTGTCCGAGGGCCCGATCGTGGTCGTCGAGGGGCCGAGGGGTCGACGACCGGCGGTCGGCGGTCACGATCGCGCGGGAGTCGGCGGGAGTCGGCGGGGGTCAGGGGGAGTCAGCGGGAGTCGCTCAGTTCGTTCAGCGGTGTCCCGTGCGCCCATCGTCTGAGGCACGAACCGTCGATCAGGCGAACCCCGCCCTGCCGCCGTGCCCACTGGACGTCACGCCGGCTGAAGGCCCCTCGGTGGACCACGAGACGAAGCGGGGGGCCCGAGCCGCCCGGACGTCCCGCCCGAGAGGGCGCCTCCTCGTCGGGCAGCGGCTCGGCAACGGGCCGGAAGGCGACCTCCAGGCGCTGCCCGCGACCGTCCCGTGCCCGTAAGCGCACCCGGACGCGGTCCGCGGTCCGCTGTGGAGGGAGCACGCGCCAGCCGTCACGGCGCAGCATCCGGGACACGGCCAGGGCCAGGCCCTCCGTGTCCAGCTCCGCGAGTTCCTCGGGTGTGTAGAAGCCGTGGCGGCGCCGGGCCAGCGGCCGGTGACGGCGTACCGCGGTCGGCGCGGCGACGGCCAGGAGGACCAGCGCGCCCAGGGGTACGCCGATGCCGGCCTCGCGGTAGCCGACGGCCAAGCCGGCGACGACCGCGCACAGGGCGACGACGACCGCGGCGAGGGCGGGCAGCACCTCACGAAGCGCGGGCCCGTAGAGCCCCTCCGCGCGCAGCCGACGGATCGCTCGCCGCCGCTGCGCGCGTCCTGACAAGCGTGTTCCGGGCGTCCGCCCCCTCCGTGTCACTCGGGCCAGCCCCCCAACCCCGCGCGCCTCGGCGTGTGCGGGTAGGGGCTACCCCTCGGAGGCGCGCCGGTCCCATGGAGTCGGGTTCCGGCCACGAATCCGGCTGAACTCTTTCCTGGCCCCGCGACGGGTGGGACACGATCGGTTCCGGTGGCTGCGGAGTCCTGCGCAGCAGGTCGCGCGGTGAGCCCGGCAGGGGAGTCGGTGCCGCCGCCGGGTCGGTGGCGGCGGACTCATTCCTCGGCGACGCGGATGGCACAACCGTGCCTGAAGTTCCGGGTGTTCGGAGAGGGCGAGCAGCAGGCCGTGGGGCTCTTCTCCGCAACGGCTGCGCGCCCTCTGGGAGTTCATCACCGACCCGGCCGAGGCCGCGCTGACGTCCGGGCCGGCCGCCCGACGGAGGCGGCGGGTGGTGCGCCGCCGCCTCCGTCAGCACTCGTCCGTGGGGTGGACCCAGGCCGTCGGACCGCTCAGACAGTGCCGGAGTCGGAGATGACGATCTTCTTCGAGGGGGTGCCGGAACGGCTGCCGAGCGCCTCGATCGCCTTCACGACGTCCATGCCCTCGACGACCTCGCCGAAGACGACGTGCTTGTTGTCCAGCCAGTCGGTGACGATGGTGGTGATGAAGAACTGCGAGCCGTTGGTGTTCGGGCCCGCGTTGGCCATGGACAGCTGACCCGGCTTGGTGTGCTTGAGCGTGAAGTTCTCGTCGGCGAACTTCTCGCCGTAGATGCTCTTGCCGCCCGTGCCGTTCTGGTTCGTGAAGTCGCCGCCCTGGAGCATGAAGTCCGGGATGACCCGATGGAACGGCGAGCCCTTGTAGCCGAAACCGTGCGCGCCGGTGGCGAGCTCACGGAAGTTCTGCGCGGTCTTCGGGACGACGTCGTCGAACAGCTTGAACTCGATGCGGCCCAGCGGCTCGCCGTTGGCGGTGACCTCGAAGTAGACGTTCTCGCTCATTGCTCTGCTCCTTTTTATGCGAATGGTCGACCCCGAGCATAGAGAGGCTGAGGGGGTGGTCGCGTGACCGGGGGTGATCATTCGGCGTGTGGCCCGGCGTCATCGAGCGATGAGCAGCGGGTGAACCGCGCCCCGGACATCACCCGGACATCACCCGGATTTCTCCTGCAAGGAGGACGGTCAGGCCTGGGCCGGCGGGCCGCACCCGACCCGCCGGCTCATGACCAAGGCCGACGACGGACAACCGGGATTCATGAAGGACACCGCGATCTACGGCGAGACAGGCCCGGTTCGCGACCGCACATGAGAGCGGGCACGCGTCCAGCCCCTGACGTGTTACGAGCCAGGGGCCGGACGGAGCTGCCTCGGTCATCAGTGTGACCGACCGGCCGGTCTACTCGACCTTCGCCCAGTCGAGTGTGCGTTCCACCGCCCTCTTCCAGTCCGCGTAGCCCTGTTGCCGCCGGTCCTCGGACCACTCGGGCTCCCAGCGCTTGGACTCCTGCCAGTGGGTGCGCAGTTCGTCGGTGTTCTGCCAGAAGCCGGTGGCAAGGCCCGCCGCGTACGAGGCGCCGAGCGCGGTGGTCTCGGCGACGACGGGGCGGCTGACCGGCACGCCGAGCACATCGGCCTGGATCTGCATGCACAGATCGTTGGCGGTCACGCCGCCGTCGACCTTGAGCACGTCGAGATGGACTCCGGAGTCCTGCTCCATGGCCTCGACGACATCGCGGCTCTGGTAGCAGATGGCCTCCAGGGTCGCCCGCGCCAGGTGGGCGTTGCTGTTGTACCGGGCGAGGCCGACGATCGCGCCGCGGGCGTCGGAGCGCCAGTACGGGGCGAACAGGCCCGAGAACGCCGGGACGAAGTACATCCCGCCGTTGTCCTCGACGGTGCGGGCCAGCGTCTCGCTCTCGGCCGCGTCACTGATGATCTTCATCTGGTCACGCAGCCACTGTACGGCGGATCCGGTGACCGCGATGGAGCCCTCCAGCGCGTAGACAGCGGGGCTGTCGCCGAACTGGTAGGCCACGGTGGTCAGCAGGCCGTGCTGCGAACGGACCAGCTCCGTACCGGTGTTGAGCACCAGGAAGTTGCCGGTGCCGTAGGTGTTCTTGGCTTCGCCGGGCGCGTAGCAGACCTGTCCGACGGTGGCCGCCTGCTGGTCGCCGAGCACCCCGGTGATGGGGATGGAGGCGCGCAGGGGCCGGGAGGTGCGCGTCGTACCGTACGCCTCGGGATGGGACGAGGGGTTGATACTGGGCAGCATGGCCCGGGGCACACCGAAGAAGCCCAGGAGCTCGTCGTCCCAGTCCAGGGTCTCCAGGTCCATCAGCATGGTGCGGCTGGCGTTGGTCACGTCGGTGGCGTGGATGCCGCCGTCGGGGCCGCCGGTCAGGTTCCACAGGACCCAGGCGTCCGTGTTGCCGAACAGGGCGTGTCCTTGTTCCGCCGCTTCGCGGACGCCGTCGACGTTCTCCAGGATCCACTGGATCTTGCCGCCGGAGAAGTACGTCGCCGGCGGCAGCCCCGCCTTGCGGCGGATGACGTCGCCCTGGCCGGAGCGTTCCAGGGCCGCGGCGATGGAATCGGTTCGGGTGTCCTGCCAGACGATGGCGTTGTAGTACGGACGGCCGTTGCGCGGGTCCCACACGACGGTGGTCTCCCGCTGGTTGGTGATGCCGATCGCCGCCAGGTCCTCCGCGGTCAGGTTCTTGTGCCGCAGGGCGTTCTGGATCACCGAGTTGGTGCGTTCCCAGATCTCCACCGGGTCGTGCTCGACCCATCCGGAGCGCGGAAGGATCTGGGCGTGTTCCATCTGATGCTTCGCCACCTCGTTGCCGGCGTGGTCGAAGATCATGAATCGGGTGCTGGTGGTCCCTTGGTCCACCGCGCCCACGAAGTCAGCCATGGGTTACCGCCTCTGCTGTGAGGGTTGTGGGCGTCAGGACTTGGAGGGCGGGATGCGTCCCGGGGGTTCGGGCTCCGCCGTCGGCAGGAACCGGCCGACGAAGAGCTTGTACACGCCGGCGCCGAGCACGCCACCGATCAGCGGACCGATGATCGGCACCCAGAAGTAGATGTTGCCGTATTGATCTCGCCAGGCCCCTCCGTATCCCGTGAAGAAGCTCGCCAGCCGGGGACCGAAGTCACGTGCCGGGTTGATCGCGTAGCCCGCGAGGGTGCCCCACGCCATGCCGATGCCGACGACGAGCAGTCCGATGATGAACGGGCCCATGTTCGAGCCGGGAGGGGTGTTGAGCAGATCCGTGACGGCCATGATGACCAGCAGCAGAATGGCTGTGCCGATGATCTGGTCGCGGAACGCGCCCCACTCGTGGACCGGCAGGTTCGGGTTGCCGTTGGCGGGCAGTGTGGAGAACACGCCCTGGGTCTTGATGGTGTGGCCGGGGTCGGCCTTCGCGAGCGCGTCCGTGTAGTTCCAGCGCACGATGAGCGCTGCCACGAAGGCACCGACCGTCTGGGCCACCACATAGGGGGCCACCTTGCGCCAGGGGAATCCCCTGAACGTGGCCAGGGCGAGGGTCACCGCGGGGTTGAGGTGCGCGCCGCTCAGGCGTGCGGCGACGTAGACACCCATGGTGACGCCGATGCCCCATGCCCACGCGATGCTGTCGTGGTTTCCCAGACCGCCCGGTGGTGTGGTGAGTGCTCCGCCGGCGACCACCTGGGCCACCACGCCGCACCCGAAGAGGATGAGAATCATCGTGCCGAGGAATTCGGCGGACATTTCGCCGATCAGCCCCGACTTGAGCCGCTCAACCATGGAAGCCCGCTTCCCGCCGGTTCAGAACCGGCCGTCTACATGCCACCTGAGCCTTTCCTTACATAAGCATAGGATGATCAAGGGATATCCGCATCAAAAGTGAAATATTATCTTCTGTCCTGCTATCAGGTGCTCTGGATCGGTTGCATCGGTTGCGCCGGGACGGACACGGGACGTGTCAGGCCGGAACCGTGACGATGCCGAGCGGCTCGCTGGTGGGCTGCCGCGATCCACCCGCGGGCTCGGCCGTGATTCCTACGGCAGTGACGTCGTCCAGCGAACCCTGGAGCACTTGGGCGTGCCCGCCGCCGGAGCCGGGGAGCAGGCCCGCCGGGCGAAGGTCGCCGGTCTTCGCGGCGTACCAGAGTTCGTAGACCTGGTCGTCGCCGAGGGGCGGCAGGTCCGACGCGATGAAGGCCGCCCGGCCCTGGGTGCGGGAGGCGACCACGCTGATGTCGGCTCCGTCGCTCAGCTTCCGCGTGCTGATCGTGGCGTCCCGGGCCGTGAGGATGTCGGTGAGAGCGGAAGCCTGCGCCTGGGCGTGAGCGGTTTCCGTGCGCGCGTCGTCCGCCTGGGTGTGCTGCCACGCGGCCAGGCCACCGAGCGCGGCCGCGAGGACGAGGCACGCGGCCAGGGCCAGGCGCAGGGCCCGCTGACGGACCGGAATCCTCCCGGGGAGATGCTCCTGACGTGTCTGGGCGACCCGGTCGAGGACGTGTCGGCGCAGTTCGGGCGAGGGGGTCGCGTCCTGGTCCGAGGCGAGTCGCAGGGTGACCGCGGACAGCTCGGCCACCTCCTCCCGGCACGCCGCGCACCCGGCCAGGTG
Organism: Streptomyces sp. NPDC060027; assembly: GCF_042737005.1. Taxonomy (NCBI): domain Bacteria; kingdom Bacillati; phylum Actinomycetota; class Actinomycetes; order Kitasatosporales; family Streptomycetaceae; genus Streptomyces; species Streptomyces sp. NPDC060027. The sequence continues at coordinate 133,310 of NZ_JBHWVI010000001.1, read as the reverse complement.
GTTCTCGAAGGAGGCCTCCTCCGCCGCCGGGAGGGCGTGCAGCACATACGCGCCCACGGACTGGTGCGGGTCTTCGGCGGCGTTCATGACCTGGCCTCCAGACAGGTACGGAGCCGGCGCAGTCCGGAGCGCATCCTGGACTTCACGGTCCCCGCGGGAGTGGCCAGACAGGCGGCCACCTCCAGATAGGTCATGCCCTGGTAGTAGGCGAGCACCAGCGGCACGCGCTGATGCCGCTCCAGGGCGGCGAGACAGCGGCGGACGCGATGGTGATCCTCGTGCCGCTCCACGGCCTCGGCCACCTCGTCGAAGGGGCGGTCCTCCGCGAGCAGCGCGCTGCGCCGCTCGCGTGCGGTGCTGGCCTGGACGTGCCGGACCCGGTCGACGGCCCGTCGGTGCGCGAGGGCGAGTACCCATGCCCGGGCGCCTCCGAGTTCGGGGCGGAAGCGGTCCGCGGTCCGCCAGATCTCCACCATCACGTCCTGCGTCACCTCCTCCGCCTGCGCATCGTCCCGCAGCACACGGCAGATCAGGCCCTTGACCGGCCGCGCGAGGGTGTCGTAGACGTCGGCGAACGCGTCCTGGTCGCCCTCAGCCGCACGCTTGAGCCGGGCGTCCAGCCACTCCTCCGCCGGGGAGTGCCGTCGGGAGCCGGGTCCGTCCTGGCCGGTCTTGGACATCGCTGGGGGAATCCGTCCGTCGCCTTCTTCGTCTGGCTCGACTCTCCGTCCCCGCGGCCACCCTCGCAGCACGACAGGGCCGTTCGCCGACGGGGCGCACGCCGTCCGCCGCGCCGGGAAGGCGGTGCCGAACGGTGCCGTCACCGCCCGCCGTCGCGCACGGAGCGCACGCCGTCACCATGTATTCGTAGCCACCCGGCCCCGCGTATGAGCAGGGGGCGCCGCGATGTCGCCGTACCCGGCCACGCGACCCGTTGCGGGGGAGCCGGCCACGGTCCCACCCCTCGCGAAAACTCGTATCAGAAACTTATGCGGGTCTATCCTCATACATACCTTTCATGGCTCCGAATACCTTGTGTTCCGCGCATCGTGAGCCTCGGAACGTGCCGACTGTTTCGGCGCGAACTTCTGTGACACCGGCTCCTGTTGTGCACGTCCATCACGTTTCGAGGGAGGTGAGTCCGATGACCACACGCATCAGCGCCCGGCGCCTGCTGGCCGGTGCGGCCGCGACGGGTCTGCTGGCCGGCGGGGCCGCACTGGGCATGTCCGGTACCGCCGCCGCGGCTCCGGCACCGGCGTCCGCGGCTTCAGTGGTGACCGGTGACCACCATGATCACCACAACCGCTGCGAGTGGAAGAAGGGCCACTGGGAGAAGAAGTGGGTTCCGGGGCACTGGGAGAAGAAGTGGGTCCACCACGACACCTGGCGCCACGGCCATCACAGCCACGAGTGGAAGGCCAAGTGGGTCTACGTTCCCGCCCACTGGGACCACGTGTGGGTCAAGGGCCACTGGGACTGCCACCACCGCTGAGCGCTCCGCACGGGGAGTGAGGACGGACCGGGCGCGAGCACTCCGCTCCCGGTCCGTACCGTGCCGGTCTCCTTGGACGGCGGCCCCGCCGGAAACGAGGTGGAACCCGGCGTCCCCGCTGGTTAGGCTCGCCCGATGACCACACGCACTTTCCGTATCACCGTTCGCGGAGTCTTCGACGGGCTCGACGCCGACCAGCGCGCGGACCTGCTGGCCCGCGCGTCCGAGCATGACGTCCTCCAGGCGTCCTTCACTCCCGCGGGGCACCTCAGCTACGACCTGGCCGCCCGCCCGGCCTTCACCTTCCGCTTCCTGGACTCGGGAGAAGAGGAGGAGGACATCCTGGAGGCGGTCGAACGCGCCGAAACCGCCGCCACCGCCTGGCTGACCGAGCGGGGCTACGGCTTCAAGAGGCTCAGGTCCCAGGGTGAGGACCTCTCCCAGGCACCCCTCGGCAAACGCCAGCGGCGTGCCATCGCCCAGAACATCCAGAACACCCCCTGACCCCTCGTACCTCGACGGCGACTCATGCTCCCGATATGCTTGAGTAGTCAAGGAGGTGTCAATGAGTAGAGGGCTGGACGCGGCACTGCGCCTGGTCAGGGCGCAGGCCACCCTGGTGAAGCGGTTCGACGCGAGCCTCGGCGGGCTGCACGGGGTGAGCCTGGCCGACTTCACGATGCTGCTGCGTCTGTCCCAGGCCCCGGGTGACCGCATGCGCCGGGTGGACCTGGCCGAGGCGCTGGGGCTGACGGCCTCCGGTGTCACCCGAGGGCTCGTACCCCTCGAACGCATCGGGCTCGTCAGGCGGGACGCCGACGCCCGTGACGCCAGGGTGGCCTACGCGGCGCTGACGGAGACCGGCCGGGAGCGGCTGGCGGAGATGCTCGTCACCGCCGAGCACGTCGCCGAGGAGATCTTCGCCGAGCCGTCGTGGACCGAGGAGGAGGCGGCTCAGCTCGCCGGGCTCCTCGGCCGCCTCGGCGGCACCGGCCTCGCCCGCCACGAGACCGGCGGCTCCTGAATTTCTTGCCGCCGCCGGTCTCGACCGGCGGCCCGCGGTCGCGCGACGAGGGCCGCCGGAGGGGCGGTGCATCGTTTGGCGCCTTGCCTGTCTCGTGACCTCGGCGCACGCTGGTGGCATGGGAGCTCGCGACGGCCCGACGCTCATCACATCCGTTCAGCGGGCCTTCCGCCTGCTGGAGGCGGTGAGCGCGCACGAGAACGGCGCGCCCGCCAAGCAGCTGGCACGGGAGACGGACCTGCCCCTGGCCACCGCCTATCACCTGCTGCGGACCCTGGTCCACGACGGATACATCCGCAAGCTCGACGACGGCGGCTTCATCCTGGGCGACAAGATGCAGACACTGCACACCCAGGGTCGCGGGCAGGCGCTGCTCAGCCGCGTCCGCCCCACTCTCGCGGCCCTGCGGGACGAGCTCGCGTCCGCCACCTATCTCACCTTCTACGAGGAGGGCGAGATCAGGGTCGCCGAGATCGTCGACGGCCCCCGGGCACCCCGGGTCGACCTCTGGGTCGGATTCGAGGACGCGGGCCACGCCACCGCGCTGGGCAAGTCCGTCCTGCGAGAGATGGACGAGGAGTCCCGCAACGACTACCTCGCCCGGCACGCCCTGGCCGACCTCACGCCGCGCACCATCACCAGTCGGCCGGAACTGCTGCGGCGGCTGGCCTCCTCGCCCGTGGCCCCGGCCGTCACGGACCTGGAGGAGTACGCTCTGGGCACGGTCTGCGTCGCCGTTCCCGTCTACAGCGGCGACACGCTCGGCTCACTCGGTGTCTCGCTCCCCGCCGAACGGCTGCCCCGGCTCGAGGCGGTCCTGACCCGGCTGATCCCCACCGCGAATCGCGTGACGAGGGGCCTGTCGCTCACTATCTGAAATCCCCGTCCTTGTGGCGACCGCCGCGAACGTCTTTCCTGGGTAAATCGGACATTTCAGGGATGAATCCAGGTGAGGACTGCGGACGAACATGAGTCAGGCCCGAGAGCACGGCAGCGAGCACTGGCGGAAACGGACGTTCAGGAACCGGAGCGCCGGTTCCGGGGCGGGGGGTCGCAAGCGCGCCGCCGCCCACCTGGCCTTCGGCACTCCCGTACTGCCCTTACTGATCGTCGGCGCCATCGTGCTGGTCGACCTGGCCGGCGGAGCGGGCGTGGTCTGGCTGCCGCTGCTCGCCGCCGGCCCCGCGCTGGCGGCCACCACCAGTCGGCCGTTCGGAGTTCTCTGCGTCGGCCTCCTGGCCGCGGCGCTGAGCGTGGTGCTCGGAATCCGGGACGGCGTCCCGGGTGACGAGCTCGCCGCCGTGCTGTCCGCGCTGGCGGCCGTCACTCTGGCGAGTGCCCTGGCCAGCGCGCTGCGCTGGCGTCGGGAGCGGGTCCTCGCCGCGGTCCGCTCGGTCGCCGAGGCGGCCCAGCACGCGCTCCTCGCACCCATACCGTCGAGTGTCGGACCGTTCCAGGTGGCCGTCCGCTACAGCGCCGCCGAGGCGGAGGCACGGATCGGCGGGGATCTCTACGCGCTGGTGCCCACGCCCTACGGAGTCCGAATGATCATCGGCGATGTCCGCGGGAAGGGGCTGCCCGCCGTGGGCACGGCCGCGCTCGTGCTCGGCGTCTTCCGGGAGGCCGCCTACGACGAGCCCGATCTCCTCACCGTCGTCGCCAGGATCGAGCGGAGTCTGGCGCGCAACCTGGGGTACGACGACTTCGTCACCGCCGTGGTCGCCGGGTACCCGGAGCCGGGCCGGCTGGAGGTCGTCAACTGCGGACACGCACCGCCGCTGCATGTGCGCGCGTCCGGAAGCGTCTCCTCGGTCGACCCCGTCAACCCCGCCCCGCCTCTCGGGCTGCGGGCCCTCACGGGTGAGACCCCGAGTCTCCAGGTGCTGCCCCTGTCCGACGGTGATCAGCTCCTGCTGTACACCGACGGGGTCACCGAGGCCCGCGACCACGGCCGCGAGTTCTACGGCCTCGCCGAAGGGCTGGCCCGGCATGTGTGCGACGAGCCGGCGTCCACCCTCGCCGCGCTCGAAGCCGAACTCCAGAGCCACGTCGGCGGCCGCCTGCACGACGACGCGGCTCTGCTCCTGCTCCGCATGCCCCCGGCTCCCGACCGGGCGCCCGAGGTCGCAACCGGCGGTGGCTCCGTCACCCTCCCCTCCCCGCCGCGACCGCCCGCGGCCGGCGCGGGTGTGGGCTGCGGCCAGAACGCGGAGTAGCCCGTCCGGAACGGTTCAGTGCCGGGCGAACTGGAGCCGGGTCGGCTGGACGGTGTCGGGTCGCACCGCGATCCCGCCGACGGTCAGGCGTTCACCGTAGATGTCGGTGATCCTGATCGTGCCCCCGCAGCCGGCTCCGTCCTCGGCGAGGAAGTAGTTGTATTCGGTACGGGGCAGCCGTCGCCATCCGTCAGCGGTGCGGAGTTCGAGCCGGGCCACCGGATTCCGGTGGCCGATCACCTGGATCGCGCACCACCAGCGGCTGGACCCGGTCTTGTACCGGACCGCGATCGTGTCGGAGACGCCGGGGCTCAGCAGCTTCCACGTGATCGGGATCCGGCCGGCCGAAGGACTGGCGAGCTCGGCGAAGGCCTGGGCGCTGAGGTCGAGCTGCCCGGGGGCGCAGGGCAGTGGGCATTCGTTGGTGATCCGGACCGTGACGGACGCGCCGTCGGCCGCGCGGACAAGGACGTACGCTCCGCACGCCTTGGACGTCTCGTAGTCGGTGTGGTTCATCGCCGCGGTCATGACGTCGTCGCTCGGGCCGAACGAGCAGGCGCCGTCGCCGGTCCCGGCGTCGTACGTGGTGGCCACTCCCCGGTAGCCGACCCCGGGGCGAATCCGTCCCGCCTGCGATGCTCCCGTGGCCGCGGTGCGGGAGGTGGCCGAGGCCGACGGCCGCGCCGGTGCGGTGCCGGCACCGGCCGCCGCGGACGGGGAAGCCGTCGTACCCGGCGTCCGGGTCGCCGTCGGGGACGCCGACCGGGCCGGTGCCGCCCGCTCGGACGTGGCGGTCCCGCGGGAACCCGTGGGGGTCGCGTCCGCGGCGTGCCCAGCGTCCGCCTGGTGGCCGGGGCGGAACGCCACGACCAGGCAGACGAGAGCGGCCGCCGTGATCAGTGCCACCGGGGTGCCTGCCAACAGCCTGAGCCGGTGCCTGCGGCGCCGCGCGGCCTGCCTCGTTTCCTTCATGCGTGTCCGTTCGGAGGATCGAGCCGATGGTGTGTCCATCAGTGGCCGCGGGAAGCGAAAAGGTTGCCGCGCGCCTCCCGTCGGTGCCGGGGAGTGCCGCCGGAGAACGCGCACGGTCCGGTGCGCCGACCGTCCGTGTCCGCCTTGCGGCGCGTCATGTCTACTACGGAAGGCGTGCCGATGAGGTCACGTCCGCCGTATCCGGTGGCACGCCTTTCGGCCCAGGGCCCGGCCCGGCGCTTCGATCCAGCGGTAGGTCACCACGGACAGCGGCAACAGCACGGCGAAGAACGCCGCTTCGAGTACCGGATTGTCCCGCCGCCACCGGCCGATCGTGCTGTCGCTCACCGCCAGCAGCACCGGATGCACCAGATAGACCGAGTAGCTGATCGTTCCCAGTCCCGTCAGCCAGCGCGGGAACCGGAGGCGGCGCAACGCCAGCGCGGCACCGAAAGTGAGCACGGCCAGCAGGAAGGCCGCGATCCAGCCGCGCCGCGCGAAACGAGCCCCGTCGCCGTGCACGTACGCGCTCCCCACAGCGCAGATCAGCACGACGGCGGCCGTGCGGGCCGCGCCCGGCCAGGTGCTCTCACCCCGTTCCGCCCGATGGACGGCGGTGCCGAGGAACATCACCGCGAGGATCACCAGGCCCTCCCAGAGGGGCACCGTGCCGTTGAACGGAACCAGGACCAGCGCCAGCACGCCCCCCACCAGACCTCCGAACACGCGAAGCGCGGACGACCCGGAACTCGCGCAGCAGATGGCGATCACCAGAACGGTCGAGGCGAGTGCGACCAGCGGGCCGGCGCCTACCGCGCCGGACAGCGCCGAGGACGGTGGCACGACCCCTGCCGTCACACTCACGGCGGCCAGCACGCCCAGGACGACGGCGGCGGTGGCCGAACGCCGGTGCAGACGGACCGTGAAGAGGGCGACGACCAGCAGATAGAAAGCCATCTCGTACGAGAGCGTCCACAGGACGAGAACGACACTGGGCGTTCCCAGCAGCTCCTGCAGCAGGGTCACATGGGCGAAGGCCACGGTCGCGGGACCACGCCCGGCGAAACGAGCGTGCGGGTCCGCGATGCCCAGCAGACCGAGGACGACGACCGAGCCGACGACGGCGGACCACAGCGGGTAGATCCGGAAGAACCGTCCGGCCCAGAAGGTCCGGACGCAGCCCCGGCGTTCGAGCGAGGCGGGGATGACGTACCCGCTCACGAGGAAGAACACCATGACGCCGTACCGGCCGATGTTCACCTCGGGCATCAACTGCCCGCGGAGTTCGGCCATGAAGGCGTACGACGAGTGGTCGAACGCGACGAGCAGTGCGGCGATGCCGCGCAACGCGTCCAGCCAGCCCGACCGCGGCGGTGCGGCGGACCCGTCGGACACGAGGGGATGCGACGGAGCGGAGGGACGCGGCTCCAGCGGCGGGGGGACGGGAATCGCGGGTTCCATGGGGTTCCATACCTGGACCGAGTCCTGTGGGGTGAGGGGTTCGTGGGGACGGCCGTGAGGCGGGCATGCGAAGGGGCACGCAGGGGACAGGCGCATGCGAAAGGCATGCTGGGGACATGGGGAAGGAAGAGGCGGTCGGTCCGGCGGTCTGTCCGGGTTCGCGAGGCCTCGCTGTGCCCATCGAAGTGCGGCCACGGGAGGGCGGAACAAGGGACACGCCCTGATGAGGCGGCTTTCGCCGGGATTGACTACGCGTTGATCAGCGGTTGTGCGTAGGGGCGGCCCGCGGTCGTCCTCGGCATGGCGAAGACGACCGCGACGCTCCCGACGCGATCGTCTGCCGCCTTCCGGGTGGCTCCCGGTGCACTTCTCTCGATCGGGCGGCGAAGCCCGACCGCGGCTGGGACGGTTAGTCGCCGCGCGGCGCGGAGGGCTTCACCGGGACGCAGGGCCTGATCTCGCCCTTGGTCGTGTACACCTTGACCCTGTGCGGCCGGGCCGAGCCGCTGAGGTTCACGAAGACCAGCGCGTTGCCCGGGTGCAGGGTCATCTCCCGGTTCCATTGAAGGGTGAGGATGGGGACACGGTCGCCCTGCCTGTCGACCTCCCAGACCACTGTGTCGTGCTCGCAGACGTAGCCGGGAGCGAGGACGGTCACGGTCACATCGATGTCGCTCGGGCGCAGTGCCCGTGCCAGCTCGCGCTGGGCCGCGATGCCGATGTCCTGGTCCTTGACGGTGAGGGTGACGCTGCCGTCGTCGTGGCGCTCCACCGCGTACGCAGCCGGGGCGGCCGGGGAACAGGGCGCGACCACCGCGGCGAGACCGGCCACCGCACAGCCGACCGCGACGACGGCGATCCGGCGCAGAGTGGGCAGACCGCGCACCGGGGCGCGTGTCTCGCCCTCGCGCTCGTGTGCCCGGGCTCCGGCGCCGGTCGACGCGGTCCCGTGTCCCGCGGTTGCTCGCGGATCGAGGGAAGCGGCCGACGCGGTCCCGCGCAGCTCGATCTCCCGCTTCAGCTCATCGAGCAGCCGCGGTCCTCGAACCTCGGCCTCGAGCTCATGCCTCTCCCCTTTTCGCGTACAGCGGTGACGCGTTAGGCGTTCGCGCGCCCGGGACTCCGGAGGACACGGCCCTGGCGTCCGTCTCCGCGACCTGGGAGTCCGCTTCATCCCGCAGTGCCTTGCGTGCCCGGTGCAGTCGGACCCGGGCGGTGACCTGGCGGATCCCCAGCACGGCCGCCGCCTCCGTGACCGTGAGCTGGTCCACGGCGATGAGCTCCATGACCGCCCGCTCGCCCTCTGGCAGTCGGGCGAGCGCGGCCAGGACACGTCGGCCGGGGCTCTCGGCGTCGAGATTGTCCTCCAGACGGGCGATGTCGTCGGCCTCCAGCAATCGGCGTCCGGAGAAGCGCAGATCGCGTTCGGCCTCCCGGGCGACCCGACGGCGCTCCGAGGACACGACGTTGCGCGCGATGCCGTACAGCCAGGCCGTCTCGCTGCCGAGACGCGGCCGGTAGGTGTGGGCCGAGTCGAGGACGGCGAGGAAGATCTCGGCCGTCAGATCGGCGGCGGTGTGCGGGTCGTCGACGCGCCGGGCCACGAAACGCGTCACGGCGTCGACATGGCGCCGGTAGAACGCTTCGAAGAGCTGGGGGTCGCGTGCCGCGGCGGCGGGCCCACCCCGTATCCGATCCGCGCCGTCCACAGGCGTCTCCTTCATGTCGCAGGCTCCTCGACCCTCCTCGGCGGAGGTTCCCGGAGTGCTTCAAAGTCGCTTCACCTGTTCTTGGGCCGCGGCGCGAAAAGCTTTACAGATCAGCCCCAGGTGATCCAGGGCGAAGGCCGGTTCCGGGAAGGAGCGCCGCCGCGATGAGTCCGATGACCCCGAGGACGGCGAGGGTGACCATGGCCGCGGCGTAGGAGCGCGTGGTGAATCCGGCCACGAGGATCGTGCCGGCGACCGCGGTGCCCAGCGAGGAGCCGAGGTTCGACACACTGCGGGACAGACCGGAGATCTCGCCCTGCCGGTCCTCGGGGAAGCTCGACTGGACGATGTTGACCGACGGGGTCAGCATCAGGCCGAGGCCCAGTCCGAGCAGGAGGAGACCGGGAGCGAAGGCCCAGGGGCTGGAAAAGCTGTTGACCATGGCGATCAGGACGACGACACCCGCGATCGCGACGGCGAAGCCCGCGATGATCAGGGTGCGTTGGGGGCGCCGCCGGGCGAGTCGTTCGGCGGCCAGGGAGGTGGCGAGCAGACCGAGCGTGGCGGCCGTGAAGATGACGCCGGTCGCGATGGCGTCGTAGCCGCGCACCACTTGGAGATAGGCGGCCACGGTGAACGACGAACCCATGAGCAACAGCCATTGGATGTTCTGGGTGATGAGACCGAGGTTGGAGGTGCGGTCGCGGAACAGGCTGGTGGACAGCAGCGGTTCCTTACCGGCCGACTCACGGGCACGCACGGAGCGGAAGAACCACAGCAGCGTCAGCGCGCCGAGGACGAGCAGGCCGGTCATCAGCCAGAGGTTGTTGTCGGCGGCCAGGATGCCCATGACGATGAGGACCAGGCCCGTGGCCGACAGGACGGCTCCGACCGTGTCGAAGGAGCGTCTCGGATCCGGTGGCAGCGGGTCCTCGATGTGGCGGCTCAGCACGATGATCAGGGCGATGATCAGGGCCTGGAACACGAAGGCGGCCCGCCAGCTGATCCACGAGGTGATGAGCCCGCCGATGAGCGGGCCCGCCGCCGCGCCGATGCCGCCCAGCGCCATGACGACTCCGAAGGCGCGGGCGCGGGAGGTCATGTCGTGGAAGAGGAGCGTCGTGAGGATGTAGACGGGCGGGATGAGCAGCGCGGTTCCGACGCCTTCGAGAATCGAGTTGCCGAGGATGAGAACGCCCAGGCCGGGGGAGGCGGCACTCAGCAGCGCGCCGATCCCGTACACCGTCAGGCCGGCGAGGAAGCAGCGCTTGCGGCCGTAGCGGTCCGTCAGCTTGCCGCCGGGGATCATCAGCGCGGCCATGACGAGCAGGAAGATCGTGATCGCGATCTGCACGCCCTGCACGGTGGTGTCGAGGTCCTCGCTGATGTCGTTGATCATCACGTTCATGTTGGAACCGGCGAAGCTGCAGATGAACTGGGCGAGGGCGAGCGGGGCGAGAATCCTGCGCTGCGCCCCCGACGGCGGTGTCGACGCGCCTGTGTCAGCCATCGCCATTCCTTATGACCGCCGGACGTGTGGTCTGGGTGTCGCTCTCCTACGCTCATAGACTGCGCCGAACGTCGACGGACCGCATGTGCGCGGGCGCGGCAGACCGGTGAAATCCCGGTGGACCGTCCCGGCCGCCTCCGGGACTTCAGGACCTGTCCTGGGCGCGGGGCTGGACACCCTTGACCAGGGCCGGGAGCGGACCTCGGCCCTGAAGGGCGTGCGCATCGTACTGATCCCAGGCGGCTGAACGGACCGGACGCCGGGCCGGCGTCCGGTTCTCCGAGCAGCCGTCTGTGTGAGCACCCCGCTCACCCGTTCGGGTGGGCGCTACGGGCTCCTCACCGCCGCCCGGCGGTACCTCCGCTCCGGAAGGCGGGGTGGTCGCCGAGGCGGCGTACGTAGTCCTGGAGCTGGGGGAATGAGCGCAGGGCGCCGTCCGGGCCCAGTCGGGTGAGGGCCACCCACACGTCCACGTCCCCCGCCGTCAGCGTCTCGCCCAGGACATAGGGCCGTACGGCGAGTTGACAGTCCAACAACTCCAGCGCCGCGGAGAGCTCCGAGGGCTGGGCGGTAGGCGTGACATCGCGGTCCAGCAGGTCGCGGAGCGCCTCGATGTCCGCGGCGAGGGCCGGGGGACGCAGCGTCGAGGGGCACCCCGCGCCGTGACCGGAGAGCAGCCCCGCGAGATCGCGGAGGATGTCGGGGGTGTGGTTGCTGACGATGCGTCCGCTCCACCGGTCGCACAGCGCGGGCGCCGTCAGCGGTCCGTCGTAGTGGTGCTCGGTGGACTCGTAGGCGCGGCGCAGCGAGGCGAAGGCGTCAGGTGTCCCGGCGGGATGCGTCAGGACCGTCGTGGCGACGGAGTCCTTCAGGCCCAGCAGGTCGAGGGTGATCGCGATGCGCAGCGAGAGCGGACAACTCTCCGACAGATACAGCTCGTAGCGGTGCGGTGCCGGGTAGAAGCCGCCGGCCAGGCCGACACCGATCCGGCTGTCGACGCGGTGGGGGAGGGCAGAGGGCGTCGCCACCTTGAGACGAAGCTCAGAGGGGAACGAAACCTGGTCACAGGGACGTGAGTTGGCCGTGCTGGAAGTGCGCGAAGCTGTCTCAGGCATGACTCTCCCTTGGGGAACGAGGAAGCCACCGCCGCCTTGTGGGCACCAGCGGCCGAATGCGGAACGACTGCGCTCGTCGCACCGGTCCGGATCGAACGGACCGGCTGCGGATCAGTAAGCGCTGGAGACACGCAACAGATCGATGTGCAGGCGCCTCGTCAAGCCGTTCCTGGGCATTCTCACCGGTCCCACTCCAGGGCTCGCGAGACGCGAGACCACGCTTGCCCCGCCGCACCGGCGGGACCCGGTCGTCACCCGGGGCACCCCGTCGCGGTGGAAGGGTTGCCTGTCAGCGAGCCGGGGCCGATGACCACAGGTGCGGGACGAACCCGCACCGTGGGCGCTGACAATCGTGACCGTCCATGCCAGTCTCGGTGCGCCCTGTGGCGCCGTCAAGAACGCCGGGCACGCGGTCTCACCTGGTGGTCACCCGCATTGACATTCTTTTCGGGGCGGGCCTAACGTGCGGCCCACAACGGGATGCCCCAGGGCCGGAGAGACGATGGTGACGGCGATGAACGCAGCTGACGGGACGGCCGCATGGCGGCGCCTCGGTCGCGTCGTGCTGTGCGCCGACCGCTCCGTCGACCTGCTTCGCGTCAACAGCGCGCTGTGTACGGACACGTGTCGCACCCTCTGCCAAGGCTGACGGCCCCTCTTCCGAATCGCTGACGACCACCGCTGTAGCGGTGTGCCCCTTCTCCGTCCAGCCCCCGTGCCATGTGCGCCCGTGCCCTCGTTTCGTGCCGAGCCGTTACGGCTCCGCGTCACGCTGCCGCTCGCCGTGGTCCGGGGTGTCCGAATCCGCTGGAGCTCTCCATGAGTGAATCTCCGGGCCTTGCTGTGTCCTCCGGATCAGCGCCGCCCGCCCAGGCCATCCCCCGTCCCGACGTCCCCGCCGCGCCCAAGACCCCGGCCGCTCAACGGGTCCTGCCCCTCCGGCGTCCCGGCCGCTGGATCATCACGGCCGTCGTGCTCGTGCTGGTCGCCCAGATCACCCACGGCCTGGTGACCAACCCCTTCTACCAGTGGGACCGTTTCCAGTACTGGTTCCTGCGCCCGACGATCCTCGACGGTCTGCTCATCACCCTCGAAGTCGCCGTCTACAGCGCGGTGTTGGGATTGCTCGGCGGGATCCTGCTCGCGTTGGCCCGGCTCTCCCCGAGCCCGGTGCTGCGCGCGGTGAGCTGGGTCTACACCTGGCTGTTCCGCTCGGTACCGCTCATCGTCGTCCTGCTGTTCCTCTACAACTTCAGCGCGCTGTACCAGACGTTGAGCGTCGGGGTGCCGTTCGGTCCGGCCTTCTTCACCTTCGACGAGTCCCGTCTGGCCACCGACATGGCCGTCGCCGTCGTCGGACTGAGCCTGAACGAAGCGGCGTACGCCTCCGAAGTGGTGCGCGGAGGCATCCTCTCCGTCGACCAGGGCCAGCACGAGGCGGCCTCCGCCCTGGGACTGCCGAAGCGGTACCAGTTCGCGAAGATCGTCTTCCCGCAGGCGCTGCGCTCCATCACCCCTAACTACGTCAACCAGTTGATCGGCCTGATCAAGGGCACCTCGCTGGTCTTCTACGTCTCCCTGCTGGACCTGTTCGGCTCCGTGCAGAGCATGGGCAGCACCTACCCCGGCGACATCGTGCCGCTGCTCCTGGTCGCCACCGCCTGGTACCTGATCCTGACGAGCGTCGTGTCCGTCATCCAGTTCTACGTCGAGCGGCACTACTCGCGGGGCGCGTTGCGCACCCTGCCGCCGACCCCGTTGCAGAAGGTACGGAACGGTCTGCGCGACGTGCGGGCCCGGATCCGGAGGGAGACGGCGATATGACCGACGAAGCGCGTCAGACGACAGTCAAGACCAGGACGGCTCCGGAGGACCAGGCACCGGAGACGGCTCCGTCGGCCGAGATCATCGGAGCGCTCGAGATCCAGCCGGCCGCGGTGGAGGTGCACGACGTGCACAAGTGGTACGGCACCCACCAGGTCCTGGACGGTGTGGAGTTGACCGTCCGGCCCGGAGAGGTCACGGTCATCCTCGGGCCGTCCGGATCCGGCAAGTCCACTCTCCTGAGGGTGATCAACCATCTGGAGAAGCCTGAGATCGGCCATGTCAGCCTGAACGGCGAGCTCATCGGCGTCCGCAGGCACGGTGAGCGACTGAGGGAACTGAGCGAGCGGGTCATCCTGGGGCAGCGCAGTCGCATCGGCTTCGTCTTCCAGAACTTCAACCTCTTCCCGCACCTCACCGTGCTGGACAACGTGGCCGCGGCTCCGGTGGCCACCGGGAAACTGTCCAAGCCCGAGGCCCAGGAACTGGCCCGCGATCTGCTGGCCCGCGTGGGGCTGGCGGACAAGACCAGTTCCTACCCACGGCAGTTGTCGGGCGGACAGCAGCAGCGCGTGGCCATCGCCCGCGCCCTCGCCCTGCGGCCGGGGGTCATCCTCTTCGACGAACCGACCTCGGCGCTGGACCCCGAACTGGTCGGCGAGGTGCTCGCCGTCATCAAGGACCTGGCCAGAAGCGGCACCACCCTCGTCATCGTCACCCACGAGATCGGCTTCGCCCGCGAGATCGCCGACCGGGTCGTCTTCATGGACGGCGGCCGCATCGTCGAACAGGGCCCACCCGCACAGGTGTTGGACCACCCGCAGCAGGAGCGCACCAGGGACTTCCTGAGCAAGGTCCTCTGACCCACGCGCCGAAGGGCGGACAGCGAGGCCCGTCAGCACCAGCCTCCGAAGGAAGCCGCCGGCGGCGAACGAGGACGCATCGCTCAGCACGGACCTCCGAACTCGCCGGCCACCGTGCGCCTTGACGCACGGCCAACCGATTTCGCGGCCCGCCGGGACCGCGCCCCCACACCCTCACCGCACACACCCGACAAGGACAGCCATGCGCACCCTCCCCCTGAACAGCAGAATTCTTCGCGGCGTCACCGCCACCGCGGCCGTCGCCTCCCTCGCCGCCGGGCTCGCCGCATGCGGGGGTGACAGCGACGCCGCCACCCGGACCGAGGGCGCCTCGGCCGGATCGGTCACGGTCGGCGCGCTCTCCAACGGCGCTGCCCAGAAGACCGAGTTGAAGGTGTCCGAGGTGAAGTCGATCAGCGCCGAGCTGCCCAAGTCCGTCGCCAAGAGCGGCACGCTGCGGATCGGCGTCGGCGCCCTGCCCGCGGGATTCGCGCCGCTGGCGTACGTGGGCGGGGACCAGAAGACACTCACCGGCGCCGAACCCGACCTCGGCCGGCTGGTGGCCGCGGTCCTCGGGCTGAAGCCGGAGGTGAAGAACTCGACCTGGGAGAACCTGTTCGTCGGCATCGACAGCGGCAAGGTCGACGTCGCCTTCTCCAACGTCACCGACACCGAGGAGCGCAAGAAGAAGTACGAGTTCGCGTCCTACCGCCAGGACAACCTCGGCTTCGAGGTGCGCAAGAAGAGCACCTGGAACTTCGACGACGACTACCGGAACCTGGCCGGCAAGACCGTCGCGGTGAGCGCCGGCACCAACCAGGAGAAGATCCTCCTGGAGTGGAAGTCCAAGCTCGCCAAGGAGGGCGAGAAGCTCAACGTCAAGTACTACCAGGACAACAACGCCACCGCCCTGGCGCTGTCCAGTGGAAAGATCGACGTCTCCTTCGGCCCGAACCCCGGTATCGCCTATCACGTCACCCAGACCGCCAAGACCCCGAACCCGACGCGCAACGCGGGCACGTTCTCCGGGGCGGGTGAGACGCTCCAGGGTCTGATCGCGGCCACCGCGAAGAAGGACAGCAGGCTCGCCGAGCCGCTCGCCGACGCGATCAACTACCTGATCAAGAACGGTCAGTACGGCAAGTGGCTGGCCGCCTGGAACCTCTCCAACGAGGCCGTCGACACCTCCCAGGTCAACCCGCCCGGCCTGCCGCTCGACAACTCCTGAACCACCGTCCACCTCAAGGGGCTCCGCCGCGCCGCGGCGGAGCCCCGGGCGCGGCCGGCCGCGTTCCAGATACGGAGAACCGCACTGCCATGTCCACCAGCGTCCACCCCGCCCCCTCTCCGATCCCGACCGCACCCCACATCCTGGACAACGCGGCCTGGGCCGCGCTGACCGGTCCGCACGCCCACCTCGCCGAGCGCGTCGGCCGGGCCGCCCGCTATCCCGTGGACGTGTCCCCGTTCGCGGCTCTCGACGACCCCGCCGACCCCCGTTCATGGGACGACCTGGCCGAACTCGTCGGTCCGGGCGCGGTCACACCGGTCACCGCGGTCCAGACCATCCCCGACGGCTGGACGACCGAACAGAGCGGCTACGGCGTCCAGTTGATCGCCACCGCGCTGGACACCGAGCCCGCGCCCGAAGCGGTGCGGCTCGGTCTCGCCGACGTGCCCGAGATCCTCGACCTGATCGCCCTCACCCGGCCGGGCCCCTTCCTGCCCCGCACCGTCGAACTCGGTACCTACCTGGGCATCCGGGAGGGCGGCCGGCTGATCGCGCTGGCCGGTGAACGGCTCCGCCCGCCGGGCTGGACCGAGATCAGCGCGGTGTGCACCCACCCCGACCACCGAGGCCGAGGCCTGGCCACACGCCTGGTCCGCGCGGTCGCGGCGGGCATAAGGGAACGCGGGGACATCCCCTTCCTCCACGCCGCCGCCGACAACACGAACGCGATCCGGCTCTACGAGTCGATCGGATTCACCCTGCGCCGCCGCACGAGGTTCGTGCTCGTCCGCACCCCTGGCGGACAACAGGCCGCGCGAGCCGGGCAAGAAGGAGCCGGGCCGCAGGAAGAAAAGGCATAGCCGTGCGGTTGTCTCTGTTCAGGACCGCGTGGCGCCCCGTCGGGGAGCCACGAAGGCCGGGCGGACGACGGACCCCGGAGCGCCGGACCGAAGGAGCGGAGGTGAGGCGCATGCGTCGCGTGTCCCGCCGCCGCGTGCCGAAGCCCGCCTCGCCCCGCCGCCTTTACCTGTACACCCGGCCGCACATCGATCTGCTGCGGGTCGCCGGCGCGCTCTGTCGCTCCTGACCTGTTGCCCTCGCAGCCGCGCCCGCTCGCCGGGGCGGGCTTTCTCGTACGGTCGATCAGGAAGGCACCTCCGTGTCCTCGTCACCCACACCTCTGCACCTCGCCGTCGCCCTGGACGGCGCCGGATGGCACCCGGCCGCCTGGCGCGAGCCGGTGTCCCGCCCCCGCGAACTGCTGACCGCGGCCTACTGGACCGACCTGGTCACCGAGGCCGAGCACGGACTGCTCGACTTCGTCACCATCGAGGACGCGCTCGGCCTCCAGTCCTCGTCGCCCACCGAACCGGACGGCCGTACCGACCAGGTCCGCGGCCGCCTCGACGCCGTCCTCATCGCCGCGCGCATCGCGCCACGGACCCGTCACATAGGCGTGGTACCGACCGTGGTGGCCACACACACGGAGCCGTTCCACCTGTCCAAGGCGATCGCCACCCTCGACTATGTGAGCACCGGCCGCGCGGGCCTGCGCGTACAGATCACGGCACGCCAGAACGAGGCCGCGCACTTCGGACGCCGCACGTTCCCGCCGTTCCGCTTCGAGGACTACGACACTCCCGCGGTACAAGAAGTCGTGACCGACGTCTTCGACGAAGCCGCCGACTACGTCGAGGTCGTGCGCCGGCTCTGGGACAGCTGGGAGGACGACGCGGAGATCCGGGACATCGCCACCGGCCGCTTCGTCGACCGCGAGAAGCTGCACTACATCGACTTCGAGGGCAGGCACTTCAGCGTCAAGGGCCCCTCGATCACCCCCCGGCCGCCCCAGGGCCAGCCGGTCGTCACCGCCCTGGCTCACGCGACGGTCCCGTACCGGCTGGTGGCCAGGTCCGCCGACATCGGCTACGTCACTCCGCACGACGCACGCCAGGCCCGTGCCATCGTCGACGAGATCCGCGCCGAGCAGAGCGGGGCCGGCCGGGCGGACGACACCGTGCATGTCTTCGGCGACCTCGTGGTCTTCCTGGACGACGAGCCCGGAGCCGCCGAGGCCCGCCGGGAGCGACTGGACGCACTGGCGGGCGAGCCGTACACCAGCGACGCCCGCATCTTCGCCGGGACACCCTCCCAGCTCGCCGACCTCCTCCAGGAGCTGGCAGCCGAGGGGCTCTCCGGCTTCCGCCTGCGACCCGCCGTCGTGGGACACGACCTCCCCGCGATCACCCGCGGCCTCGTGCCCGAACTTCAGCGCCGGGGCGTCTTCCGGCACGCCTACGAGGCCGACACCCTGCGCGGGCTGCTCGGGCTCGCCCGCCCCGCGAACCGCTACTCCCCCAAGCTCTCCGAGCAGGGGGCACCCTCTGCCACGACCGCCTGAGCCGGAAGGACCCCCGACCATGAGCAAACCGCTCAAGCAGATCCACCTCGCGGCGCACTTCCCCGGTGTCAACAACACCACCGTGTGGAGCGACCCCGACGCCGGCAGCCACATCGAGTTCAGCTCCTTCGCGCACTTCGCGCGGACCGCCGAGCGCGCCAAGTTCGACTTCCTCTTCCTGGCCGAAGGCCTGCGCCTGCGCGAACAGGGGGGAAGGATCTATGACTTGGACGTCGTGGGACGCCCGGACACCTTCACCATCCTCACCGCGCTGGCCGCCGTCACCGAGCACCTCGGCCTGACCGGCACCATCAACTCCACCTTCAACGAGCCCTACGAGGTGGCCCGCCAGTTCGCCAGCCTCGATCACCTCTCCGGCGGACGCGCCGCCTGGAACGTCGTCACCTCCTGGGACGCCTTCACCGGCGAGAACTTCCGCCGCGGCGGCTTCCTGCCCCAGGAGGAGCGCTACTCCCGGGCCAAGGAGTTCCTGACCACGGCGAACGAACTCTTCGACTCCTGGCGCGGGGACGAGATCGTCGCGGACCAGGAGACCGGCACCTTCCTGAACGACGCCAAGGCCGGAGCCTTCGTCCACCAGGGACAACACTTCGACATCGAGGGCCAGTTCAACGTCCCGCGGTCCCCGCAGGGCCGCCCGGTGATCTTCCAGGCCGGCGACTCCGAGGAAGGCCGCGAGTTCGCCGCCGCCGGCGCCGACGCCATCTTCAGCCGGTACGCCACCCTCAAGGAGGGCCAGGCCTTCTACACCGACGTCAAGAGCCGCCTCGCCCGGTACGGCCGCCGCCACGACCAGCTGCTGATCCTGCCCGCCGCGACCTTCGTACTCGGCGACACCGAAGCCGAGGCCGAGGAGCGCGCCCGTGAGGTGCGGCGCGCCCAGGTCAGCGGCGCCACCGCCCTCAAGCACCTGGAGTTCGTCTGGAACCGCGACCTGTCCGGCTACGACCCGGACGGCCCCCTGCCGGACATCGACCCGGACCTCGGTGAGCACACCATCGCCCGCGGCCGCGCCCAGGTCAGGATGTACCGCGACCCGCTGGCCACCGCCCGCGAGTGGCGGGAGCGGGCGGCCGCCAACAACTGGTCCATCCGCGACCTCGTCATCGAGACCGGCAACCGGCAGGCCTTCGTCGGCACCCCCGCCACCGTCGCCGAGACCATCAACGACTTCGTCCAGGCCGACGCCTCGGACGGCTTCATCCTCGTCCCGCACATCACACCGGGCGGTCTGGACTCCTTCGCGGACACGGTCGTCCCGCTCCTCCAGGAACGCGGCATCTACCGCACCGACTACGAGGGCAGCACCCTGCGCGACCACCTGGGCCTGGCCCACCCCGACGCCGGGGCGGCGGCCGACCGGGTGGCGTCATGAAGTTCCTGGCGATCACCCTGATCGTGCACGCCCCCCACCCGGTCACCGGAATCCAGAAACCGACCAACGACCGCTTCCGCGAGGTGATCGACAACGCGCTGCTCGCCGAGGAACTGGGCTTCGACGGCTTCGGGGTGGGCGAGCGGCACGAGCGCCCGTTCATCTCGTCCTCGCCACCCGTCGTCCTCAGTCACCTCGCGGCGCTCACCTCGCGCATCCGCCTGTTCACCGCCGTCACCACGCTCAGCCTGCTCGACCCGGTACGCGCCTACGAGGACTACGCGACCCTGGACCATCTGTCCGGAGGACGGCTGGAGTTGATCGTGGGGAAGGGGAACGGGTCCGCCCAGCGGGACCTGTTCCAGGTCACCACCGAGGACCAGTGGGACCGCAACGCCGAGAGCTACGACGTGTTCCGCCAGATCTGGCGGCAGGACAAGGTGACCGCCGCGACCCGCTTCCGTCCGGAACTCAACGAGGCGGAGGTGTGGCCCCGGCCCCTCCAGCAACCCATCCGGATCTGGCACGGCAGCGCGACCAGCAAGGAGTCGGTCGATCTCGCCGCCCGCCACGGCGACCCGCTCTTCTCCGCCAACGTCACCAACCCCATAGAGCCGTACGCCGAGTTGATCCGGTACTACCGTGAGCGCTGGGAGCACTACGGCCACGATCCGGCGGACATCGCGGTGGGCGCCGGGACGGCGGGCGTCTATGTGGCCCGGACCACCCAAGAGGCCCTCACCGCCTACCGGCCGGTCTTCGAGGGAAACCTGGCGTTCCAGAAGCGACTCGGCCTCGAACCGGTGTTCAGCACGCTGGAGGACTTCGTCGAGCGCAGCTCGGCGCTGATCGGAAGCCCCCAGCAGATCATCGACAAGGTGCACCGCTACCACGAGCAGTTCGGGCACACCGTGCTCCATCTGCAGGCCGACGCGGCGGGCCTGACAGAGCGTCAGCACCGCGACTCGCTGGAGCTCTTCCACTCCGCCGTCGCGCCGGTGCTGCGCCGCGAGATCCCCGATCCGCCGTTCCCGTGGGGACCGGTCTTCGCGCAGTCCACACCCGCACCCGCATCCTCGCGCGTGCCCGAACCCGCCGACCGCTGAGGAGCCTTCCGTACATGTCCGACATCCCTCTCGGCGTCCTCGACCTGGTCCCGATATCGTCCGGCTCCACCGCCGCCGAAGCGCTGCGCAACTCCATCGAGCTGGCCTGGCGCGCCGAGCGCCTCGGGTACACCCGGTACTGGTTCGCCGAACACCATCTCAACCCGGGCGTGGCCGGAACCTCGCCCGCGGTACTCCTCGCCCTGACAGCCTCTGCGACCTCGACCATCCGGCTCGGCTCCGGAGCCGTACAACTCGGCCACCGCACCGCCCTGTCCACGGTCGAGGAGTTCGGCCTGATCGACGCGCTGCACCCCGGGCGCCTCGACCTGGGCCTCGGACGCTCCGGCGGCCGACCGTCCGGTGGGCCCTCCGCCCCGCCGGCGACCGCGACCCCGGTGGTCGACGGCCGCGCCCCGAACGGCCTCCGCATTCCGCCCCGCTTCTCCTTCGAGCACCTTCTCGGCTCACCGCGGGTCGCCCTGCAACGCACCCTCCTCCAGCAGCCGAACGCCGAGTCGCAGGACTACGGCGAGCAGATCGACGACATCCTCGCGCTGCTCGCGGGCACCTACCGTTCCGCCGACGGCGTCGAGGCGCGGGCCGTCCCGGGCGAGGGCGCGGACCTGGAACTCTGGATCCTGGGCAGCAGCGGCGGACAGAGCGCGGAGGTCGCCGGCCGCGGTGGACTCCGGTTCGCGGCGAACTACCACGTCAGCCCGGCCACGGTCCTGGAGGCGGTGGACGGGTACCGCGCGGCCTTCCAGCCCTCCGACGTCCTCGACAAGCCGTACGTCAGCGTGTCCGCCGACGTCGTGGTCGCCGAGGACGACGAGACCGCCCGCGAACTCGCGACGGGTTACGGCCTCTGGGTCCGCAGCATCCGTACGGCCGAGGGGGCCATCGAATTCCCCACTCCGGACGAGGCACGCGCCCACGTCTGGTCGGACGCCGACCGGACCCTGGTCCGGGACCGCCTCGACACGCAGTTCGTCGGTTCCCCGGGACGGGTGGCCGACCAGTTGGCGCAGCTCCAAGAGGCCACCGGGGCGGACGAGTTGATGATCACGACGATCACCCACAGGCACGCGGACCGGGTGCGGTCGTACGAACTGCTGGCCAAGGAGTGGCGTAGGCGTTGAACCGGTGCCGGTGCCGGCACCGGAGTCCGAGGCGATGGCCCGGGGCTGTCCCGTCCTTCCCCGGTCTCGCGCTGGGGCCGTCCGGACCGCGCTTCCCTCGTGAGCGATGAGTTCGGGTGGCGGCTGACCGGGCGCGCGTGACGGGGCAGAACAACCCGCGCCCAAAAGGTGCCGCTCTGTGAGCGTGAGTCTGTGCACGGTGAGGCAGGATCCCGTCATGACGACCACTGATCCTGGCTTGCTGACCGCACTGGACACGTTGACGTCGGCCGCGAAGGCCGCACCGCCCGGGACGGTGGCCGTATGGGCGGACATCTGGGCTGTCGCGGTCAGGGGGCTCGAGGCGGCGCTGGACGCGGATGTCCAGGCGTTCGCCGCCGGCGGTATGGAGCTCTCCCGGCTTCCCGCGGCTGATCAGTTCATCGGGACGGCGAGGGCTCAGGCTTCGGTGCTCGCCGACCTGGCCAGTCTGGCGACGGAGGAGGAGATCGAGGGAACGTGGGGTGTCCGCGTTCCTGCCGTGCCGGCGGCTCCCGGAGGCGGTGAGGGTTCCGGGGACGGGCAGCTCCACTGCGTGTTCCACCTCTTCCAGGCTGCTGAAGCCGTCCTCACCGACGATCACGGCGCTCCGGCGACGCGAGGGGAACTGGTCGCTGACAGCACCCACTATCTGGACCTTGCTCGCCACTACCTCGAACTGATGGCAGCCGAGACCGCGTGAGCCAGGGTTTCCGTGTCGAGGCCTGCCTGACAGGAGGGTCGGGCGATCCCGGGGACGAAGGTGCCCGGGCGTGGGGGGCGGGGCCGCCGCCGGTACGCTTGCTCGCCATGCCCACAACAGCGCGTAGATCTGTCCTCGGTGGTGCCGCTCTCGCCGTCCTCCTGGCTGTCGGCACCGGCTGTTCGTCCGACTCCGGTCAGGTCGGCGACGGTTCCAAGGTGCTGGAGGGGCTGGGGAGCCTGGCCGACGACAACGGCACGAGCCAGGTGACCTACCTCGACGCCGCCAAGGTGCGGGAGCTGAGCAAGGGTGATGAGAAGCGGTTCACCACTGTCGGTCAGCCGGGCAGCAGCCTGCTCAACGCGTACGAGCCCGGGCCGTGGGGGCAGCACCTGAAGGTGACCCAGATCGACACGGCTGTCGACACCAGGAGCGCGGGCCGCTGGGAGGGCTCGTTCGACGTCGACGCCATCACCGCGTCACTGCAGTCGAACGGCTACAAGCGGAGCGAGGACGACGGCGAACGGATCTGGGCGCATCCCGGCAGCACGGGGGCGTCGTTCCAGGTCTCGGAGGACGAGATCTCCTACTCCTCCCAGGGCGACACCCCCATGGCGGCCGTCAACCCGAAGGAGGGCGCCTCGCTGGCCGACAGGAAGGACTACCGGCGCGCAGCCGAATGTCTGGGCGACGTCTACCGCGCCGACTTCAATCCACTCACTTCCACCAAGCCGGTGCGCTTGTCCGCCCTCGGCCAGCAGGCAGCCTCCGCCGCCGAGAACATCGAGACGCTCTGCCTCGTGGTCGAGGACGAGGCGACCGCCAACCGTGTCGCGGCCAAGCTGCGTTCCGTTGTCCGCGCCGAGTCGGCGAAGTTCGACGGCGCGAAGGTGACCATCGAGAAGGGTGACCAGCCCGTGGTGCGGGCGGTCGTCCCGGACACCGCCGCACAGCGGCCGGGCCGGCTGATGATCTCCGACGTGGACCTGTGGATGGCCATCACAGGCCTCTGAGCCGCGAACTCCGGGCGCTGCGGCATCACTCGACCTGCAGCAGCGGGAGGAACACCACGGCCGCGGCCACCCGCTACGACAAGCGAGGGTTTCGCCGAATCCGCCGCTACGGAGCGGCCGGTGTGGCTCGCGGATCTTTGAGTACGCCTACTCATGTGCTCCTGTACGGCACGTGGAAATGTGTGGGGAGGAGGGGTCAAGCAGCTGGGAGGGGTGGGGAATTGGGATCGCATCGGAGACTGGGCGCCGGTGTGCTGGCGGTGGGATGCGCGTTGATGATGACCGTGGCCACCGCATGCTCCCGACCGCCCGCCGCCACTGAGCTGCGGGCCGAGGCCGTGGGAGCCGACGCACAGCGCAAGCGCGCCGCGGCGGAGGATCGTATCCGCGGGCTGCTGGCGCCGTTCAGTGACGTGGAGGGCATGCGCCCCGGATATGTGATGTTCGAGGACAGCTGCGCCGAAGCCGACGAGGGCAACCTCTTCGAGCCCGCCACGGGCCCCTTGCTGACCTGCTCGATGAGCGGGCGTGCCGTGTTCGGGGTCGAAGGTGGGGTCGCCGACGTGCTGCGGCATATCGACGCCGCGCACATCGCGCGCTGGCAGCCCAACATCAACGGACCCGGGAGTGCGTCCGGAGGATCGATGGACTACGCGCTGAGGTACCAGCGGATGCGGGGCGTGGATACCGACGGGCGACTGATGTCCGCTCCCTACCTGGAGTCGGTGGACGAAGAGGTGACGATCACCTGGGACACGGCGTCCCACGGAACCACGCCCCCTCTGCATCAAGTGGAGGGCAAGGAAGCACCCGCCTGCCCCCCGGAAGGCGTCGTGTACTCCCGGTGCGACATCACCCCCCAGCACCCTGAAGCCGTGCCGTCCCTCCGCGCCCGGTACGGAACGGTTCTCCAGGTGGACGTCCGGCCGGCTCTCTCGGCCGGAACCTACTTCGAGGTGCCGCGCCCCCCGTCCTGAGCGGTCCTCGGCGGGGTCCGTCTCGTCCTCCCCCGGAGACCGTGAGCCGCTGTCCGTACCGGCCGTTCAGCGACCCAGCCGGGCCGCGAGCCCGTCGAGCACGCAGTCCAGGCCGAACGCGAACTCCACGTCGGGGTCGAGTTCCTCGGCTTCGTGGACGCGGCGGGCGAGCATCGGGTGTTGGCCCGCCGCGAGCACCTCGGTGATGTAGGGGCCCATGCTGTGCTGCCATTCCTCCTTGCTGAGCCCGGTGCGCTGCTCCGCGCGTAGAAGGGCCTGCTGGGCGGCGACGGAACCCAGCACGTACGCGCGCACGGCGCCGAGCGCCTGCGAGGCCAGGGTGATGTCGGGCGTGAGCGCGACGGCGGCGCTCAGCGCGGACTCGGACCGCCGCAACGAGTTGGGGCCGAACGCGGGCCTCCCGGTCAGTTCGCCCGCCAACCAAGGATGCCGCAGCAGTGTCGTACGCAGCGCGTGCGCGACCGCCCCCAGATCGGCACGCCAGTCCTCGGCGGACTCGGGCAGCGGTTCCTCGCCCTGCGCCGCGTCGACCATCAGGTCCACCAGCTCGTCGCGGTTGGTGATGTACCGGTAGAGCGAGGCGGTCCCGGAACCGAGATCACCCGCGACCCGCCGCATCGACACCGCCGCCAGTCCCTCCGCGTCCGCGATGGCCATTGCGGCGGCCACGTACTGGTCCACCCCGGGCGCGCGTCGACGCGGCTCGGGGCGCGGCCGGGTCCACACCGACGAGGGAACGGATTCGGTCATCGGGGCGGGTCCTTTCCTCGTTGACCCGCATCCTACCTTCTGGCTACGGTGTAGCCATGACGGAGACAGTGTATCCAGACGTACCGGTGCTCGTGGTCGGAGGCGGCAGCGTCGGCCTGCTCACCGCGGCGCTGCTCACCCACCACGGCGTCCCCGCGGTGCTCGTCGAACGCCGGTCCGGGCCGTCGGAGCACCCACGTGCCACCGGCATCGGAGCGCGCACCGTCGAGGTCCTCCGCGAACTCGGGCTCGACACCGCCGTCGACGCCGCCGCGGTCGACCTCCGGGGCGGCGTGGGCAAGGCGGTGGCGCGGACCGTCGTCGAGATGGGCGCCGGCGACGTCGTGACCGTGCCCATGCCGACCCCGTCCGCCGACGAACTGGACGTGACGCCGTTCAGACTGCGCGGCGTCTGCGCCCAGGACCGGCTCGACGCCGTCGTGGCAGCCGACCTGGCACGCCGCGGAGCGGACCTGCGCTGGTCGACCCGCCTGGTCGGCATCGCGCAGGACCCCGACGGGGTCGACGTCGAACTGGAGGGACCCGACGGCCGCTACTCGCTGCGGTGCACGCGCGTGGTCGCCGCCGACGGCACGCACAGCACCGTGCGGACCGCGCTGGGCGTGGGCACCTCCGGACCGGGCGACCTGGGCAAGGTGATGATCAACATCCTGTTCCGCGCCGACCTCCGGCCGCACCTGCGGGGAATGTCCTTCGCCACCTGCACGATCACCACGCCGGAGGCGCCCGGCCTGCTGGCCACAGTGGACGGCGAAACCAACTGGGTCTTCCACGTCCGCTGCGACGTCGACGGCGGCGAACGCCCCGAGGACTTCACGCACGAGCGCTGCGCCGCGGCTGTCCGGCTGGCGGTCGGCGATCCCGACCTCGACGTCGAGGTGCGCAGCGTGCTCTCGTGGCGGCCCCGGAGCGCAGCGGCCGAAAGCTTCGCCGTCGGCCGCGTGTTCCTCGTGGGCGACGCCGCGCACACCGTGTCGCCCCTGGGCGCGTTCGGTCTCAACACCGGGGTCGCCGACGCGCACAACCTGGCGTGGAAGCTGGCCGCCGTCCACCACGGCGAGGCCGGTGCCGGGCTGCTCGACACCTACGCGCACGAACGTGAACCGGTCGCCGCGGCGACTCTGGACCAGGCGATGCGCAGGCTCGCCGACCCGGAGCTGCACTGGGGACGCGGACCCGAGGCCGACGCCGCCCGGGCGGCGGCGGGGGTGTGGGCGGCGCCGGTCGTGCACCTCGGCCAGAGGTACGACTCGGCCGCCGTCGTCGACCCGCGGCCGGAACTCCCGTCCACAGTGGACCTGGTGCTGGACGGGTCGCCGGGTTCACGCGTGCCCCACGCGTGGATCGACGGAGTCTCCACGCTCGACCTGGTGGCGTCCCGGTGGACCCTGCTGGTGGGCGTCGCCGGCGAGCGCTGGCTCAGCGCGGCGGCGGACGTCGGACTCCCCGCGCATCGCGTCGCGGTCCCGTGGCTGCCCGACGAAGGGGCCCTGCTCGTCCGTCCGGACGGGATCGTCGCGCTGCGCGCCACGGCGTCGGCGACGGATCCGGCGCGGTTCCTCACCGAGGTCATGGACCAGGTGCTGGCCAGGCCGGTCCCGGCACCGAGCACCTGAACGGGGGGCGGCTCGACGGAGCCGCCCCCCTTCGCGGCTGGAGCTTCAGGTCGTACGGGTCTCACTCCGACAGCGGCCGCCCCGGCCCTGTGACATCCCCGGCGTCTGGACCAGCGCCGACGGTAGCGCGACGCAGCAGGCCGAGAAGTTCCTCCACCGGCGCCGATTGCGGGACGACTGTCACGTCAACACCCGCCGGTCCAGGGGAGTCCGCCGCGACCCTCGCTCCTGTTCTCCTCACTGCCGCGCTTGTTGCGGGCCCGTTGTCGGCGCGGCGCGTCAGCCGGCACCCAGGGTCACATCTGCGGGTCGGGCTTCAGCAGTGCGAAGGCCGCGCCGAAGGGGTCCGCGATCCAGGCGATCCGGCCGACCTCCGGGATGTCCGCCGCCGGCATGAGCACGGACCCGCCGTTGGACTGTGCCGCTGTGACCGTGGCGTCGACGTCCTCCGCGTGGAAGTACGGCACCCACCGGGGCTGCTCGACCCCGCCGCCGGCGCCGTCGCCCATCGGCGCGACCCCGCCGAAGGAGGCGTCCTGCTGGTCGCCGTCCTTGGTGCTCAGCACCCGGTACGTCATGCCGGGCGCCTCCATTTCCTGGCTGCGCCAGCCGAAGAGGCCCTGGTAGAAGCCGATGTCCGCGACGGGGTCGGGGACGTGCAGCTCCGCCCAGAGCAGTGTGTTCGGGGCGGAGGCGATGCCCAGCCCGGCGGTCTTGCCGGGCTGCCAGAGCGCGAACTCGGCGCCCTGCGGGTCGGTGGCCTGTGCCAGCCAGCCCTCGCCCATGACGTCGGTGGGTTCCATCCGGACGGTGCCGCCGGCGGCCGTGACGGCCGAGACGGTGGACTGGATGTCGTCGGCCTTGAAGTGGATCATCCAGGCGGAGTCCGCCCCTTCCTCGGTGAGCGGCCCGAGGGCGGCGACGGTCTTCCCGTCGACCTGGAAGAACCCGTACCCGCCCGCCTCGGGCCCGGCGGAGACGAACCGCCAGCCGAAGACGGCGCTGTAGAACGCGGCGGCCGCCTCGGTGTCCGGGCTGCCGAGGTCGAGCCAGTTGGGCGATCCGGTACTGAAGTCTGTACCGAGCATGAGGAGTCCTCCAGGACGTCGGTCGATCGGGCTGGGGGCAACGATGCCGACCCTGCCCGGAGGGGGCCACCTGCGACCGGCGGCGGGCCACCGGCTTCACTCATGCGGAGCAACCGGCGCCCTGGGGCGGGCGCCGAGGGCGCGACTACGCCACTTCTCCGGGCGACGCGTAGTGATGCAGGTAGTCCCGCAGCTGGGGCTCGAGCTCGGACCGGTCGTTCCCGCGGAGGGAATGCCAGAGACGGTTCTCGACCCAGAACCGATGGGCGAACTCCTCGAACGAGGGCGCGCACCAGAGGATTGCGGCTCTTTGCTCCTCCGGATCGTCGAGATCGGTCCGCGTCTCCTCTCCCTCGCGCCGTGCCGCGTATTCGAGTTCGTAGTCGAGGGCGGAGTGCACCACGAATGCCTCTCCCGAAGGACGCAGATAGAGGTACCAGATGACGCAGTCCTGTTGATCCCGCAGGAACCGCACGAGGAAGGACCCAGGCTCGACCGGGCAGGGCAGGGGTTCTGAGATATCGGTCCAGCAACTTGTCACCGAGACCTCGTCCAGGGAGTGGTGCAGCTTGGCGTCGGTGTGGAAGGTGACGAAGTCCCGCGGCAGCGTCACGCCCTTGGCCGCCAGGTCCTTGCCCAACCGGTCGAGTGCCGCGCCCTGTTCGGGAAGGGGTTCGCCGGTGCCGCCGAGCCATTGAAACGCGCCGGCGAACCGTGTGGAGTCGAGCGGCGGCAGACTCTCGTACGGGTAGTACTCGTAGGTGTAGCGGCAGGCCCGGTAGTCACCCAAGTCGGTCGCGCACCAAGCCGAGTCGAAGCCGACGGAGGACAAGTCGGACCCTGATCGTTCAGCAGGCATCGGACCCCCTTTGATCATCATGAGCGGAGTTGTTGGCGGCAGCATGCCACCGCCCACTGACAACCCACTCCCCACTGCGGTCGCGTGAGAGCAGGGGAGGCGGTCGGATGCTCGGCCGCCTGGATGAACGGTCCGTCGGCCGCCGCCGATCCGACGATGTCGCCGGCCGAGCTCAGCCGGTGGACGCCAGCGCGGTCGTACGGCCTCCCAGCGCGGCGGAGAAGTGGTCCGTCACCTGCTCCAGTGCCCGGGCCGCGGCGGGTGCGATCGCCGGCGTGCCGTCGTCGCCGAGGGTGACGTCCTTGTCGAGCGTGAACCAGCCGGGCACGATGTGCGACGCGCCCATGGAACTCAGCACCGGACGCAACGCGTAGTCGATCGCGAGGACATGGGCCGTGCTGCCGCCCGTGGCGAGGGGCAGCACGGTCTTGCCGGCCAGCGCGTACTGCGGGAGCAGGTCGAGGAGCGACTTCAGCAGGCCGGAGTAGGCCGCCTTGTACACGGGCGTGCCGATCACCACCCCGTCCGCCCGCTCGAACAGGGCCGTGGCCTCGACGATCGCCGGATGCCGGAAGTCGGCGCCGAGCAGCGCGTGGGCGGGAAGCGTACGGACCTCCAGCGGCGTCACCTCGTGGCCCTGGCGGCGCAGCCGGTCGTCCAGGTGGCGCAGGAGCCGTGTGGTGCGGGAGGTGGGGGAGGGGCTTCCGGAGACGGACACGATCGTGGCCATGGCGAACCTTCCGGGTCGAGACGCGGATGCGTGAAGGGGGCGAGTGGCGCATGAAGAGGGGAGCGCGCGAGGACGGGAGATGGGTGCGCGGGGGCCGGTCACGGCGACGCGACTGCCGCGCGCGGTGCCCGGCCGCGGTACCCGGCCCGGCGTCGTCGGCGGACGTCCGGGGGAGGTCCGGGCGACGGGTCCTCACCAGGCGCTGGAGCGCACCGTGATCAGGGGCCGCAAGGTGTTGCGGAGTGTTTCGAGGAAGGTGACGACCTCGGCCGCCACCGAGCGGTGCTGGAGGTCGTTGAGGACGTCGTGATGGGCGTCGTGGACGGCCGAAAGACGGGCCCGGGGCAGCGACTTGGCGACGCGCGCGAGCGCCTCGTGGTCGGCCAGCGGATCGGAGTCGCCGACGAGCAGCAGGGTGGGCGGGAGGGCTTCGCCGTCGTAGGCCGCGTCCAGGACGGCGTCCGGGATCGCGTCGTTGAGCGACCCGCGCCGCACCTGCGGATCCTGGGTGAGGATGCCTCGGTGGGCGGGGCACGAGGTGCGGATGTCGAGCTCGTGGTCCCAGGTGTCGGCGACGGCGCCGATCGAGGAGGACGGGCCGGGGAGGCCGGCGAGGACGAGGGCGTCGGGCCGTCGGCCCGCCGGGGCCTCCGTCCGGCCGAGCAGCGCGGCGAGCGCGGCGGCCCCCGAGTCCGCTCCGACCAGGACGAGCGGTCGCACGACACCGTCCTCGGACGCGGTGCCCTCGACCGCGGTGGCGAGTTCGGCGGCGAAGCCGGTCAGGGACGCGGCCGGGTCCTCGGGGTCGAGCGCCGGGGCGTCGATCACCCGGACGCGGTAGGCGTCGGCGGCGAGTCGTCGACCCAAGCGCGCGTAGGTCGCCCGGGTCTCGCCGCGGCCGGGGACCACCAGGATCGTGCCGCGGGTTCGGAGGCCTTCGGGCCCGTGATGGTCGCTGTACTGGGTCATCTCACACTCCTGCGGATGCGGGCTGGACGGGGGCCGGCTCGGCCGTCTGCGCCCGCTTCCAGCCCAGGGCGGGTGCCACCTCGGTCGCGATGAGTTCGAGGGCGCGCACGGCGGCGTCGTGGTCGGGGACGGCGGGGTTGAACTGGGTGATCAGGTCGGTCGTGACGGGCAGCACCTGCTCCTGGCGCAGCGCCTCGACGATCTCGTCGGGATGGCCGTAGAAGGTGTGGAAGCGGCGCAGCGCCTCGTCCGCGCCGAGGCCCCGGGGGAACGCGCCGCTCTCCGCCATGCGCAACGCCGCCCTGTGCACGTCGTCGCCGATCGTGCGGAGCGCCGTACGCCGGTCCTTGGCCGGAAAGACGAAGCGGGACAGGCCGATGCGCGGGCGGTGCGGCCGGTCCCAGGCCGCGAGGAAGGCGTCGGCCCAGGGGCGCTGCACCTCGTCGGTGGGGGCGTCGAATCCGTAGGCCGCCCGGTTGAGTAGCAGGTTCGATCCGCGGCTCGCGGCGTACGCGGCTCCCTGTGCGCTGAACACGCCCTGCCAGACGCGACGGTCGAAGTCGCCGGGCCTGGGCTGGATGCGGAAGTCGGGGGTGCCCACGTCACCCTGGGCCAGGGCCTGGCGCAGGACGTCGAGGTTCTCGCTGGTCAGCTCGCGCTTGCGGGCGACGTCCTTGCCGAAGGCGGCGTACTCCAGGCCGCTCGATCCGCTGCCCACGCCGATCTCGACGCGGCCGCCGCTGAGGGTGTCGACGGTGGCGATGTCCTCGGCGAGGCGGACCGGGTCCTCCAGTGGAAGGACGGTGACGGCGGTGCCCAGCCGGATGCGGGTGGTCCGGGCCGCGGCGTGGGCGAGGAAGGTCCAGGGCGAGGAGAGTCCGCCGCCCCCGAGGGCGACGTGGTGCTGGGCGACCCAGCCGACGTCGAAGCCGAGTTCGTCCGCCACGACGAACAGTTCCTGCGCGTTGCGGTAGGTGCGGGCGATGTCCTGGTCGCGTCCCTGGACATGGGTGAGGAAGCCGAGCCTGAAGCGTGGTTGTTCGTTCGTCATGGGGTGGTGGCCTTTCGGGGTCGGGTCCGCCGCGCCGGCCGGCGTCGGGGTGAGCCGGCCGGGCCGCGGTGGCCGTGGGGGCGAAGGCGTGCTCGACCGGTCGGTCGTGGCGGGGTCCTCAGTCGTTCACGAGCTGGGGCTCGGCGGCGTGGCGGTTGGCCGGGACCGGCAGGCCGAGGTTGCCGCGCAGGGTGTCGGCCGCGTACTCGGTGCGGAACAGCCCGCGCTTCTGGAGGATCGGGACGACGCCGTCGACGAAGAGGTTCAGTTCGTCCTCGGTGCGGAAGGCGAGGTTGATGCCGTCGAAGGTGCCGGCGTCGAACCACTTCTCGATGGTGTCGGCGACGGTCTCCGGAGCCCCGACGAAGGGCGAGCCGCGGAACTGGTTGACGGACTCGGCCACTTGGCGGAGCGTCAGATTCTCCGTCCGGGCCCGCTCGATGAG
Source organism: Streptomyces sp. NPDC060027 (assembly GCF_042737005.1). Lineage (NCBI taxonomy): Bacteria > Bacillati > Actinomycetota > Actinomycetes > Kitasatosporales > Streptomycetaceae > Streptomyces > Streptomyces sp. NPDC060027. Next base: position 101,584 of record NZ_JBHWVI010000001.1, on the reverse strand, counting down.
GTTCGCCGCTCCGGTGCGGCCGCCCTTCTCGGCGAGGTGCGCGACGTCGGGGAACGGCGCGTCCAGGTCGTGCGCGCTGAAGTCGTAGGCGCCGAAGGAGCGGCCGAGCAGGGCGAGGTTGCGGTCGAAGTCGTTGTCCTCCTCGAAGATCTCCCGCTCGCGGCGCCGGGCAGCCTCGTCGGTGGCGGCGACGACCGGGCCCCCGTGGATGAAGATCTTGATGTGCTCGGGGTCGCGGCCGTAGGAGGCGGTGCGCTTCTTGATGTCGGCGTAGTACTCCTGCGCCTGCTGGAGGCTGCCGCCCGGAGCGTAGATGCCCTCGGCGACCTGAGCGGCGAGGTCGCGGCCCTCCTCGGACACCCCGGCCTGGAAGATCACGGGCTGGCCCTGCGGGGAGCGGGAGAGGTTCAGCGGTCCCGCCACCTTGAAGTGCTCGCCCGCGTGGTCGAGCGCGTGCAGCTTGGCCGGGTCGAGGAAGACGCCCCGGTCGACGTCGGCCGGGAAGGCGTCGTCCTCGTAGGAGTCCCACAGGCCCCGGGCGACCTGGACGAACTCCAGGGCACGGCCGTACCGCGTGGTGTAGTCGAGGTGCTCGTCGAGGCCGAAGTTTTTGGACGTGCCGGTGTCGAAGCTGGTGACGACGTTCCAGCCGGCCCGGCCGCCGCTGATGTGGTCGAGGGAGGCGAAGCGGCGGGCCAGGTTGAACGGTGAGTTGTACGTCGAACTCGCCGTGCCGACCAGGCCGATGTGCCGGGTGTGGGTGGCGACCGCGGACAACAGGGTCAGCGGTTCGAGGCGGTTGAGGTAGTGCGCCGGGTAGGTGTCGTTGATGAACTGGCTGTCGACGATGAACAACGCGTCGAAGAGGGCGTGTTCGGCGGCCTTCGCCAGCCGGATGTAGTAGTCGATGTCGATGCTGGCGTTCTTCGCGACGCGCGGGTCCTTCCACAGTCCGTGTTGGCCGGGACCGCCGACGCCGTAGGGGTGCAGGGCGAGATGGATCGTGCGGGGCATGGCTTTGGGTCCTGTCTCTCGGGGGTTCAGACGTTCAGGAGGGCGCGCAGGGCCGCGCGTTCGGCCCGGTCGGCCGGTGCGGAGTGCAGCGTGGGCGCGGAGCGGACGAGCAGGCGCGTGTAGGCGTGCCGGGGCCGGGCTATGACGTCGTGCGCCGTGCCCGTCTCGACGAGTTCGCCCTGGTACAGCACGGCCACCCGGTCGGCGATCCCGGCGACGGAGCCCAGGTCGTGGGAGATGAAGACGAGGGCCACACCGTCGTCGCGGAGTTCCTTGAGGATCTGCAGGATCTGGACGCGGTTGGCGGAGTCCAGGGCGCTGACCGGCTCGTCGAGGATGACGAGGCGGGGTTCGGTGACCAACGCCCGGGCCACCGCGACGCGTTGGCGCTGTCCGCCGGAGAGCTCACCGGGCAGCCGGTCGAGCAGGTCCTCGGAGAGCCGGACCCGGGAGAGGAACGCGCGGATCCGGGCGGCCGCCGTGCCGCGGGACTCGCCCCGGACGAGGAGCGGTTCGGCCAGGGAGGCCTCGACGGTGAGATCGGGGTCGAGGCTGCGCAGCGGGTCCTGGAAGACGTACTGGATCACACCGCGGCGGCGCAGGGCGCGCCACTGCCGTCCGCTGTACGCGCTGACGTCCTCGCCGTCGACGACGACGGACCCCGCCGAGGTGCGCACCAGGCCGAGCACGGCCCGCGCCAGGGTGGACTTGCCCGAGCCCGTCTCGCCGATGATCCCGAGGGTCTCGCCCGGCGCGAGGCTCAGGGAGACGCCGTGCAAGGCGCGTCGGCGTCGTCGGCGCAGACCGTAGTGCACGGCGAGGTCCTTGACCTCCAGGACCGGGCGCGCGGGCGCCTTGCGGGGTGCGGACTGCGGGTCCGCAGCGGTGCTTGCGGCCTCGGTGCTCATGCGTCCTCCTTGGGTGCGAGGAACTTCTCCAGGCCGTACTGCTCGTGCTCGGCGATCAGCAGCCGGGTGTACTCGTGCCGTGGACGGTGGAGTACGTCGCTGGTCGGGCCCTGCTCGACCACCTCGCCCTGGCGCATGACGAGGACCTCGTCGCACAGCTGGGCGACGACGGCCAGGTCGTGGGAGACCACGAGGAGGGCCAGTCCGGTCCGCTCGCGCAGGTCGGCCAGCAGGTCGAGGATCTCGGCCTGGACGGTGACGTCGAGCGCGGTGGTGGCCTCGTCGGCGATGAGGATCCGTGGGCCGGCGGCGATCGCCGCGGCGATGAGGACCCGTTGGAGCATGCCGCCGGACAGCTCGTAGGGGTACTGGCCGTGCACGAGCTCGGGGTTCCGCAGCTGGACGGCGCGCAGCAGGTCGATCGCCCGGTGGTGTGCCGCGCGCCGCTTCAGTCCCTTCTTGACCCGGAGGACCTCGGCGATCTGGGCGCCCACCCGGATCGACGGGTTCAGGTAGGACGCCGGGTCCTGGAAGACCGCGCTGATCGTGGCGCCCCGCAGCTCCGTCCACCGCGCGGGGGACAGGCCGGTGATGTCGGTGCCGTCGATCTCCACCGAGCCGCCGGTGATCTCGAAGTGAGGGGGCAGGATACCCAGCGCGGCACGGCAGGTGAGGGTCTTGCCGCTGCCGGACTCGCCGACGATGCCGACGGTCCTGCCGGGCGTGAGCGTGAAGCTCACGCCGTGGACGATCTCCCGGCCGCCGGCCCGGTCGCCGATGCGTACATCGCGTACGGCGAGCACCGGCGACGGCGGTTCGGCCGGCTGCCCGGGGCCGGGCTCGCCGAACTCCTCGGCCTCGGTGAGGAGTTTCTCGGACAGAGTGGCCATCAGGCACCTCCTGCGGGAGCGGGGCCGGCCTCGGCGCGGCGGTTGGCGCGGGCCTTGCGGTTGTTGACCAGGGCGCGGCCCGCTTCGCCGGAGACGTCGCGGATCGCGTCGGCGAGGAGGTTGCAGGCCCAGACGGTGACCATGATCAGCAGGGCGGGGGCGAGCGGTGCCCACGGCTGGTGGCTGAGGTAGCCCAGATCCGAGGCGAGCAGGCCGCCCCACGTGGGCGCGGGAGGCTGGACCCCGATCCCGAGGAAGGTCAGGCTCGACACGATGACGAAGCCGACGCCGATGGTCTGGGCGAGCGCTACCGCGATCGGCGGGAGCACCTTGGACCAGACGTGCCGGCGTACGATCCAGCCGATCGAGGCACCGGAGACGATCGCGGCCTCCACGTACGGCGAGCGGGCCACGGCCAGGGTGGCCGCGCGCGCCACGCGGTAGAACAGCGGGGACACCAGCGCGCCCGTGACGAGCATCGCCTGCGTGAGACCGTTGCCGAGCAGCGCGATGACGGCGACGGCGAACAGCAGGAACGGCAGGGCGACCAGGGTGTCGGTGAGCCGGAGGGTGACCCACTCGAAGACCCGGCCGAGATAGACCGACAGGATGCCGGGGACGGCGCCGATGGCCAGGGCCGTGAGCGCGACCTCCAGGGCGCCGAGGATGCTGACGCGGGAGCCGTCGAGGAGGCGGCTCAGCACGTCACGGCCGAGGTAGTCGGTCCCCAGCCAGTGGCCCCCGGAGGCGGCGGCGAGCGTGTGGTCGCTGGTCGCCAGGGGGTTCTGGGGAGCGAGCAGCGGCCCGAACAGGGCGAGCAGGGCGATCGCGGCGAGGACGGCCACGGCGATCCGGCCGGTGGTGAGGGAGAGAACGCGGCGCACCATGGTCACACCCCCCGCTGGGAGGCAGGCGTGACGCGCGCCAGCACCAGGTTGACGATCAGGTTGAAGGCGACGACCAGGACGATCGACACCACGAGGACTCCCTGTACCGCCGGTACGTCGCCGGCCTGCGCGGAGTCGTTGGCGAACCGTCCGAAGCCCTGGAGCCCGAAGATCCATTCCGTGACGACGGAGGCGCCGACCAGGGCGGGGAACTTCAGGCCCAGCGTGGCGAGCGCGGGCCCGAGGCCGTTGCGCAGCACATGGGCGAGGAAGATCCTGCGCGGACTCAGGCCGCGGACCACCGCCCCGGTCACGTAGTTCTCGCTGTAGGCCGCGACGAGGCTGCTGCGCAGTTGCCGGGCGACGTCGGCGACGACGTCGAAGCTCAGCGCGACGGCCGGGAGCGTGATGTGGGCGAGCCATGGCCCGAACCCCTGCTCCGCCGGGACGTATCCGGCCGACGGCAACAGGTGCAGTCCCACCGCGAAGACCGCGACCAGCACGATGCCGACGACGAAGGCCGGCATCACCGAGATCACCGTGACGAATCCCGTGATCGCGCGGTCGACCCAGGTGGTGCGGCGCAGGGCCGCGACCGTGCCGAGGGCGAAGCCCGCGACCACGCCGATGAGCAGGGCGAAGGTCGCGACCGACAGGCTCACGCCCAGGCCGAGGCCGATGAGGGTGGAGATGTCGGCGCCGTTGGTCCAGCTCGCGCCGAGCTGTCCGTGCAGGACGCCGCCGAACCAGTCCCCGTACTGGACGAGGAAGGGCCGGTCGAGGCCCCACTGGGCCTCGACGCGGGCGACCGCTTCGGGTGTCGCCTCCTCGCCCAGCTGGATGCGCGCCGGGCTGAGCCCGCTGAGCGACCGCAGTGCGAAGGTCACGAAGGTCGCGACCAGGAACACGGGCACGAAGATGGCGACCGACCGGGCGAGGGTGGCCAGGACGCGGCCCAGCGTGTGCCGTGTCCTGGCCGCGGCGGCCGGGAGACGGACGTCGGGTGCGGTCGGTGCCTCCGTCGTCGTCATGGGTTGCCCCCTCTCTGTGAAGGACGGAGGTGTCAGTTGCCGCCGGCGATGGTCACGCCGGTCCAGTCGATGTGGGCGGGGTTCTTCGGCAGGGCGGAGATGGACTTGCTCTTGGCGATGAGGTTGGGCGAGGAGTACGTGAAGACCAGCGCCTTGCTCTTCAGGCCGGCCCGGGTCGCGGCCTGGAGGACCTTCGTGTAGTCCGGCGAGTCCAGCGGGGTCTGGCGGACCTTGGCGATGGCCGCCTCGAAGCCGGCCGGCTCATAGGGCGAGCTGAGGTTGAGCGGGCCGTTCGGGCCGAAATGCGCGGTGAGGGTCTGCGCCGCGGAGTCACGCCCCGTGGTGCCGTACAGCGAGAACGTCAGGTCCTTGGCGAAGAACGGCGTGGCCCAGTTCTTGTCGATCTTGATGGTGACGGTGATGCCGACCTTCGCCAACTGCGCCTGGACGATCTCGGCTTGGGGGTCCTCGGCGGGGATGACGAGGTTGAGCTTGATGTCGCCCGCCTTGTGGCCGGCCTCGCGCAGAAGCTTCTTCGCCTTCGCGGGGTCGTAGGCGTAGTCGTTCTCCGACTGCGGATCGAAGGCGACATAGCCCTTGGGGAAGGGCTGGTTGGTCACCGAGCCGTAGCCGAAGGTCAGCTTGTCGACGAACTCCTGACGGTTGATCGCGTGGCGGACCGCGTCGACGACCTTGTCGTTGTCGAACGGCGCCTTGTTGGTGTTGAGGCTGATGTTGGAGGCGTTGAAGCCGGGCTGCACGAGGACGTCGAGTCCGGCCTTCTTGGCGGCGTCGGCCTGACTGGGCGCGATGTCGGCGAAGTTGTAGACGCCGGTCTGGAGACCGGAGACGACGGTGGAGGCGTCGGGGGCGGAGGTCAGCTCGACGTTGTCGATGTGGATGTTCTCTGCGTCCCAGTAGTCCGGGTTCTTCTTCAGGACGGCCTTGGTGCCGGGGACGAGCTGGGTGACGGTGAACGGGCCGGCGCCGACCGGGTTCTGGTCCAGCTTCTCGGGTGAGGCGGCCGCCTTGGGACTGGCGATCTGCAGGACGCGCTCGCCGAGCAGTTGGGGTATCTGGTAGTCCACCTGGCTGAGGTGGATCACCGCGTCCAGGCCCTTGGCGTCCACCGTCTTGATCGAGGTCAGGTCGCCGAAGAGGGCTGAGTTCTTCTGCTTCTTGGCCCGTTCGATGGCGGCCTTCACGGCCGCGCCGTCGACCGGCGCACCGTCACTGAACCTCAGGTGGGGACGCAGGTGGAAGGTGATCACATCACCCTTGCCGTTGTACTCCCAGCTCTTGGCCAGGTCCGGGACGGCCTTCCCCTTCTCGTCGGTGCGGGTCAACGAGGCGTACACCAGGGCGAGTTCACGGAACTGCGCGCCACTGCCGCCGACGACCGGGTCCCAGTGGGTGGGGAAGTAGGAGGAGGTCCACTTCAGCGCGGCGCCGCCGGCGGACGACGACGCCTCGCCGCCGCAGGCGCTGAGCGCGGGGACGAGCACGGTGGCCAGGGCGGTCCCGAGGGCGGCGGCGCGCAGCCGGCCGGGGCGCCGGGGGGAACGGAGGGCCGCTGCGGGGTTGCGGGGCGTGAGTCGTCCGGACATCTGTTTTCTTTCTGCGAAGGCTCCCGCCCGCGCCGGGGCAGCGGAGGGGGAGCAAGGGCGGCACACCCCGCCGAAGGGCGCCGCGCAGGCCGGGACGGGCATGCCTGCGTGGGCTTCGGTGCGCACGTGGGCATGCCGCGCTCAGGGCATGAGGCGGTGGCGGATCGAGGGGGGCGCCGTGAGGTGAAGGGAGCGGAAGCGACGAAACGCTGAGAGAGCGGCGCGCGATGACGAGGGCCGGGCGGCGGAACGGCGCGGGGCCGGTGCCGGCGGGAGGGACGTCAGGCGCCTGGGGGCCGCGGTTGGCGGGCGGTCAGCGACAGAGAGCGCTGCAGGTGCGCCGCAGGTCCACGTAGCGGCACACCACGCCGGGGTGCGTCGTGAGCATGGTGCACATCCTGCGGCCGGTTCTCAGCCGCTGTCAATGGACACCAATTGGTGTCTCATTGGGCGGGACGGGCCCTGACCGCTGATCAGAAGCCCGTCAGGGCGCGGCGGGAGCGCCGCGGCCGCCGACTGGGTGCACCGCGGCCTCCTGCGGATCCAGCCACAGCGGGCCGTTGCCGGTCTCCATGCGGACGGCGTCCGCGGGAGGCCATGGGCCGTCGGTCAGCAGTTCGCGCTCCGGACCGGTCAGACTCCGGTAGAGCGCGAGCGCCTCCGCGGGAGCCTGCCGCACGGGTGCCGACAGCAGTCCGGGGCTCAACTCGTCGAACGCCGACGCGTACTCCTCGTACGACCGCCAGCCGGGTACGACGCGACACCCCGCGGGAGCGCGGACCAGCAGCGTCGGCAGCGCGTAGCGGTACCCGCCGTCGGCGGTCTCCTTGGCGGCGCCGGGATGCGGCGACCCACCGCGCACCGACAGCACCTCGCGGACCGGCCGGCGCGCCTCGGCACGGTCGGCACGCACCGCCTCCAGCACGGCCGCCGACGCCGCGTCGGCGGCCAGCCGCTCATGGTCCAGGCCGGGCACGCCCCGTACCGCGGACAGCGCGAGCGCGGATGTGTCCGCGGGCTCCCCGAGCACGAAGACGCTCTCCCGCAGCCGCCGCAGCACCCGCTCGGCGACCTCGCCGCCCTGCCGTTCGGCGGCCTTGGCGACCAGCGAGGACGGCCACGAACTCGCGGCGACCCGGCTCAGCCGCAGCGCCCGCGGCGCCCGCGTGTGGGCGCCGATGTCCTCGACATAGCGCGCGTACCAGGCGGTCTCCGCCGCCGGATCGGGCGGCGGGTCGTCGTCGTGGTCGAACAGGACGCAGTACGCGCGGCGCCAGTGGACCCGTCCGGCGAGCGCGGCGCGGAGCCGCCGGAACACCGGCTCCGATCCCCAGGCCCAGGGACACAGCGGGTCGGTGTACTCCACCACCTCCACCGCGGGCCGGTCCGGCGGGGCCGTCACGCGGCCCCCTTCCGGTTCAGGTCTTCGCCCGCTTCGGCGAGCAGCAGCGTGGCCAGGGACGTGCCGCCCAGAACCGCGGCGGCATCCGCCTCGATACGACGCCACACCTCCGGCAGTCCGGAGGCGGGACCCGGGTAGTCGAGACCGGCGAGCGGCTCGCCCCGCAAGGTGATCAACTCACCGTCCACGGCGCGCGCGACATCCAGCAGGGTGATCTCGTCGGCGGGCCGGCCGAGCCAGTAGCCGCCCTCGCAGCCACGCTGGCTGCGGACCAGGCCGGCCCGGCGCAACTCGCCCACCACGGACTTCAGGAACCGGAACGGGACCTGCTGCGAGGAGGCGATGGCCTCGCAGGTGAGCGGGCGGGCCGGCTCGCGGGCGAGCTCCAGCAGGGCCCGTGCGGCGTAGTCCGCCTTCGCGGAGATATGCATGCGCCCATGATGCCCGACACGGTGTCCGCCACCAGGGCCTACACGGGTTCCCCACGTACATTGCGGGAACATTGCCGCAGGTGAAGGGCAATGGACACCTCTTGACATCCTTTTACGGGCCGCTCTAGCGTCCCCATCCATGAGCGAGCCGTTGACGACCCCCGGCGAAGGTTTCCACCCCCATCTCCACGACACCGCGGGGGAGTCGCCGGCACCCCTGCGCACCCGTCTGCACCACATCCGCGCCGGCGCTCTCGACGGCGACACGGCGCAGACCGGAGGCATGCGCAGATTCGCCGCCGTCAGCGGCAACACCGTCGGCTCCGAGAAGCTGTGGATGGGCCAGACCCACGTCGCCCCCTCCACCTCCTCCTCCGATCACCACCACGGGGCGTCCGAGACCGCCATCTACGTGGTCAGCGGACACCCTGAATTCGTCTTCCTCGACGACTCGGGGGCACAGCCCGAGGAAGTACGCCTGCGCACCTCTCCCGGCGACTACATCTTCGTGCCCCCGTTCGTCCCGCACCGCGAGGAGAACCCGGACCCGGCGGAGGAGGCCGTCGTCGTCATCGCCCGCAGCACCCAGGAGGCGATCGTGGTCAACCTCCCGCGGCTGTACGTGTTGCGGGCGGGACAGGAGGCCTGAGTACGGTATCCGGGAGATCGTCCGCGACCGGCGGATCCATCGGCTCCTGGAAGGAACCATCGAGATCATGCGCGTCATCGTGGCCCGCGCCCTGACGGGGGCGTTCGAATGAGCGGCACCGGGGCGCACGGCGCCGACGAATCCGTCCTGCTGCACACCGACGGACGAGCCGCCCACCTCACGCTCAACCGGCCGAAGGCCCTGAACGCCCTGAACCACGCGATGGTGCGCCGGATCGACCAGGCACTCACCGCCTGGGAGCACGACCCGGCCGTCGAGACCGTGGTCGTCACCGGCGCCGGAGAGCGCGGACTGTGCGCGGGCGGCGACATCCGCGTGGTCCACGACGACGCGCGCGACGGGGACGGCACCGCGTCCGCCGCGTTCTGGCGCGACGAGTACCACCTCAACGCCCGCATCGCCCGCTACCCCAAGCCGTACGTGGCGGTCATGGACGGCATCGTCATGGGCGGCGGCGTCGGCGTCTCCGCGCACGGCAGCGTCCGCGTCGTCACCGAGCGCTCCCGGATAGCCATGCCCGAGACCGGTATCGGCTTCGTCCCCGACGTCGGCGGCACCCATCTGCTCGCCCACGCACCGGGCGAACTGGGCACCCACCTCGCCCTGTCGGGTGCCTCGATGGGCGCCGGTGACGCCCTGCTGTGCGGCCTCGCCGACCACTACGTACCGTCCTCGGCACTGCGGCAGTTGGTGTCCGACCTCGCCGACCGGCCCGTACGGGAAGCTCTGGCAAGTCATGTGCAGCCACCGCCCCCGGCCGAGCTGGCGGAGCGGCGGGAGTGGATCGACGCCTGCTACGCCGCCGACACGGTCGAGGAGATCGTGCGGCGGCTGCTCGCGGTCGGCGACCCGGCGGCCAAGGAGACGGCGGAGATCCTCCTCGGCAACTCGCCCACCGCCGTGAAGGTCACGCTCGCCGCCCTGCGCCGCGCCCGCCGCCTCGGCGGCCTGGAGCGCGTACTGGACCAGGAGTACCGCGTCTCCTGCGCGGCCCTGTCCTCCCCCGACCTGGTGGAGGGCGTCCGGGCCCAGATCATCGACAAGGACCGCGACCCGCACTGGTCCCCGGCCACCCTCGGCGAGGTCACCGACGCCGACGTCCAGCGCTTCTTCGCACCCTTGGGGGAGCGTGAACTAGGGCTCGCTCCGCCCGGCACCGCGACGGACGAAGCGCGCTGAGCGGGACCGTCGCGCGCACCGGACCCGTGCGCGCGAGCGGTCCGGGTCCCGTTGGTGGAGTCCGCGCCCAACTCCGCCCGCACACCGCCGAACAGTGCGCCGCCGAGGCCGAACACGGCGGGGCGGCCGACCACTTCGACCACTTCTCCGGGCGGCGTCCGAAACCGCACCGGTGTCCCGCCGTGCACAAGGGACCCGCCACCTGGGACGAGAGGAAGATCACGGCAGGTGGTGCGGTCTTGGCCGAGAACTCGCCACGCGGTACGGTCGGTCCGATATTGATGACGTCAAGACGGAAGCCGGTGGAAATCCGGCACGGTCGCGCCACTGTGAACGAGACGCTCCAGCCACGCTGGGCGCCGCGTGAGTCAGACCCGTAGGCGTCATCCTGTGCACCACCGAGATGGGACGCGAACTCCCGAGGAGGTTCTGCCATGGCGCAGACCGTCGCCCAGCCGACAGCCACCACCCCCGTTCTTCCCGCCAAGCTGCCGCTGAAGGCGATTGCTCCCTGGGCGGTCTTCTTCGGCATCCTGATGCTGGTCCTGCTGTACTTCGTCGGCGCCGAACAGGGCGCCACCGCCGTCGTCTCCGGCGAGGACGTCCACGAGTGGGTGCACGACGCCCGCCACCTGCTCGGTTTCCCCTGCCACTGACGCGAGGGACAGCGCACACTCATGAACTCCGCAACGGTAAGAAACCTGCTCGTGCGAGGCATGCTCGCCGGCCTCGCCGCCGGCCTGCTCGCCCTCGTCGTGGCCTACTTCCTCGGTGAACCGAGCGTCGACAGCGCGATCGGCTTCGAGGAAGCACACGCTTCCGGGCACGATCACGAGGTCGAACTCGTCTCCCGCAGCCTCCAGTCCACCGCCGGCCTGGCCACCGGCGTCCTCTTCTACGGAATCGCCTTCGGCGGTATTGCGGCGCTCGGCTTCTGCTTCGCGCTCGGCCGCGTGGGCCGCTTCAGCCCGCGCGCGACCGCGCTCCTGCTGTCCGGCAGCGCGCTGCTCGCCGTGTACGTCGTGCCGTTCCTGAAGTACCCGGCCAATCCGCCGTCGGTCGGCGACCCCGACACCATCGGCAAGCGGACCACCCTGTACTTCCTGATGATGGTGCTCAGCGTGCTCCTGGCGATCGGCGCCGTCATCCTCGGCAAGCGGCTCGCGCCCAGGCTGGGCACCTGGTACGCGACGATCGCCGCGGTGGCCGCCTTCGCCGTCGTGATCGGCCTGGCGTACGCGTTCCTGCCCACGATCAACGAGGTGCCGGAGCACTTCCCCGCCACCCTGCTGTGGCGGTTCCGGATCTCCGCCTTGGCCATCCAGGCCACACTGTGGACCGGATTCGGCCTGGTCTTCGGCGAGTTGGCCGAACGCATGCTGAACCCCAAGCCCGCGGCGGCCCCGTCCGGGCGATCGGTGCCGGCCGCGCACTGATCCCGCGGAACACAAGAGGGCCCTTCGGAACCGTCCGGGGGCCCTCTCGCGTTGTGCCTGACTCCACCGCTCAAGGGCTCCACGCGCCGTTCGCCGTTCCCTCGGCGTGGGAATCCGGGGAGGCGGCCGGCGGCCGCCTCCCCGGGCGGAACGTCCCGATGTCAGGACGCGGGAAGTTCCCCACGCACGACGTGGGCGGCGGCGACCAGGTTCTCCAGCGAGGCGCGGGTCTCGGGCCAGCCGCGGGTCTTCAGACCGCAGTCGGGGTTCGCCCACAGCCGCTCGGCGGGGATGGCCTTCAGCCCGGCCCGCAGTAGTTCGACGGCCTCCTCCGTGCTCGGAACGCGCGGGGAGTGGATGTCGTACACGCCGGGTCCCGCCTCGCGCGGGTAGCCGTGCGAGGCGAGTTCACGGGCGACCTGCATGTGGGAGCGGGCCGCCTCCAGGCTGATGACGTCGGCGTCGAGGTCGTCGATGGCCTGGACGATGTCCCCGAACTCGGCGTAGCACATGTGGGTGTGGATCTGCGTGTCCGGACGCACGCCGCTCGTGCTGAGCCGGAACGCCTCCGTGGCCCACGCCAGATACGCCGGTCGGTCGGCCGCGCGCAGCGGAAGGGTCTCGCGCAGGGCCGGCTCGTCGACCTGGATCACCGAACTCCCGCCCGCCTCCAGGTCGTTCACCTCGTCCCGCAGGGCCAGGGCGACCTGGCGGGCGGTGTCACCGAGAGGCTGGTCGTCGCGGACGAAGGACCAGGCGAGCATGGTGACCGGCCCGGTGAGCATGCCCTTGACCGGGCGATCGGTCAGGGACTGGGCGTACGTCGTCCAGCGCACCGTCATCGGCTCGGGCCGCGTGATGTCGCCTGCCAGGATCGGCGGGCGGACATAGCGGGTGCCGTAGGACTGCACCCAGCCGTGCTGCGTGGCCAGGTAACCGGTGAGCCGCTCGGCGAAGTACTGCACCATGTCGTTGCGTTCGGCCTCGCCGTGCACCAGGACGTCCAGACCGGTCTTCTCCTGGAAGGAGATCACCTCCTGGATCTCGGCCTTGATGCGCTCCTCGTAACCGGCCGTGTCGATGCGGCCCGCGCGCAGATCGGCGCGGGCGGCGCGCAGTTCGCCGGTCTGCGGGAAGGAGCCGATGGTGGTGGTCGGCAGGAGCGGGAGACCGAGGTGGGCCCGCTGGGCCGCGGCCCGCTCGCCGTACGGCTGGGACCGGCGGGCGTCGGCCTCCGTGACGGCGGCGGCGCGGGCCCGGACGGCGGGATCGCGCGTGATCGGCGAGTTCGCCCGAGAGGCCAGGTCGGCCCGGTTGGCGGCGAGTTCGGCCGCGATGGCGCCGGTGCCCTGTGCGAGCCCCTTGGCCAGGGAGACGACCTCGGCCGTCTTCTGGCGGGCGAAGGCGAGCCAGCGCAGGATCTGCGGCTCGATGTCCCGTTCCGGCGCGGAGTCGAGCGGCACGTGGAGCAGGGAGCAGGAGGCCGCCACGTCGACCCGGTCGGCGAGACCCAGCAGGGTACCGAGGGTGGCCAGGGACTTCTCCAGGTCGTTCACCCAGATGTTGCGGCCGTCGACCACACCCGCGACCAGGCGCTTGCCGAGGAGGCGCGCTACGACATCGAGCGCCTCACCGACCGCTACGGCCTCGGACACGAGACCGTCTGCCACCGGCTGAGCACGCTCCAGCGCCCGAGGCTGCGCGGCGTGCCCTTCTCCTTCGTCCGGGTCGACCGGGCCGGCAACATGTCCAAGCGGCAGTCCGCCACCGGCCTCCACTTCTCCAGGGCCGGCGGAACCTGCCCGCTGTGGAACGTCTACGAGGCGTTCGCGGTCCCCGGCCGCATCCACGTCCAGGTCGCTGAAATGCCCGACGGACAGCGCTACTTGTGGACCGCTCGGGCGATCACCCGGCACCGCGGCGGCTGGGGCGAACCCGGCAAGACCTTCGCCATCGGCCTCGGCTGCGAGATCCGGCACGCCCACCGGCTCGTCTACTCCGACGGCCTCGACCTAGGCAGCGCCGCCGCGGCCACACGCATCGGCATGGGCTGCCGCGTCTGCGAACGCCTCGACTGCCCCCAGCGCGCCGCCCCGCCCCTGGGCAGCCCGCTGCGCGTCGACCAGGACACCAGCACCTTCGTCCCGTATCCGGTGGCCGAGCGACCGGGTCCGTGAACCGGGCCTGACGGTGGTGCGGTGACCGGTCCGCGAACGCGGAAGTGAGCGGTGGCCGGGCTCCGACCTGCCCCGCCACCGCCGTTCGACTCAGCGGCCTTCGCCGCCGAACACCTTCAGGATCTGTTCCGCCGCGAGCGTGGCGGTCAACTCGCCTTCCCTTACCTGTCGTTCGAGGCCGGGGCTGACGGCCCGTACGGCCTGGTCGGCGTGCAGCCGGCCGAGGAGTTCGTCGCGGACCATCGTCCAGGTCCAGTCGACCTGCTGGTCACGGCGCTTGTCGGCGAGGCGGCCGGTCGAGTCGAGCAGGGTGCGGTGCTGTTCCAGGCGGTCCCACACGGTGTCCAGGCCGGCCGACTCGCGGGCACTGCAACTCAGCACCGGCGGCGTCCAGGCCGCGTCCTTGCCGTGCATCAGCCGCAGGGCGCCCGCCAGTTCACGTGCGGCGGACTGGGCGTCGCGCGCGTGCGGGCCGTCCGCCTTGTTCACGGCGATCACGTCGGCCAGCTCCAGGACACCCTTCTTGATGCCCTGCAACTGGTCCCCCGTACGCGCCAGCGTCAGCAGGAGGAAGGAGTCGACCATGTTCGCGACGGCCGTCTCGGACTGGCCGACACCGACCGTCTCCACCAGCACCACGTCGTAGCCGGCCGCCTCCATCACCACGATCGACTCGCGGGTCGCCTTGGCCACCCCGCCGAGCGTGCCGGCGGTGGGGGAGGGGCGGATGAACGCGGCCGGGTCCACGGCCAGGCGCTCCATCCGGGTCTTGTCGCCGAGGATCGAACCGCCCGTACGGCTGGAGGACGGATCGACGGCGAGCACCGCGACCCGGTACCCGAGCGAGGTCAGCATCGTGCCGAACGCGTCGATGAACGTCGACTTGCCCACGCCCGGCACCCCGCTGATGCCGATCCGCCGCGCCTTCCCGCTGTGCGGGAGCAGCTCGGTCAGCAACTCCTGCGCCAGCGCCCGGTGCTGGGGCCGGGTGGACTCGACGAGCGTGATGGCGCGGGCGACGAGCGCGCGCTTCCCGTCGAGCACACCCTTGACATAGGTGTCGAGTTCGATCACAGGGCGTGCCCGAGACCGGTGGAGAGCCGCTGGACGAGGTCGTACGCCGCGTCCGGGATCACCGTCCCGGGCGGGAACACGGCCGCCGCGCCCATCTCCAGGAGCGTCGGCACGTCCTGCGGCGGGATCACCCCGCCGACCACGATCATGATGTCCTCGCGGCCCTCCGCGGCCAGTTCCTCGCGCAGCGCCGGTACGAGGGTGAGGTGCCCGGCGGCCAGCGACGAGACGCCCACGATGTGCACGTCCGCCTCCACCGCCTGACGGGCCACCTCACCCGGCGTCTGGAACAGCGGGCCGACGTCCACGTCGAAGCCGAGGTCGGCGAAGGCGGTCGCGATCACCTTCTGGCCGCGGTCGTGACCGTCCTGGCCCATCTTGGCGACCAGGATGCGCGGTCGGCGGCCCTCGGCCTCCTCGAACGCGTCCACCAGCGCCCGGGTGCGGTCCACGGACGGGGACTCCCCTGCTTCGTTGCGGTACACCCCGGAAATCGTACGGATCTGGCCCGCGTGCCGCCCGTACACCTTCTCCAGGGCGTCGGAGATCTCCCCGACGGTGGCCATCGCGCGGGCCGCGCGCACCGCCAGCTCCAGCAGGTTGCCCTCACCGCCGGCCGCTCGCGTGAGGTCGTCCAGCGAGTCCTGGCACGCCCGCTCGTCGCGCTCGGCCCGCAGCCGCCGCAGCTTCTCGATCTGCTGCGTGCGTACGGACGAGTTGTCGACCTTGAGGACGTCGATCTTCTCGTCGGTCTCGACGCGGTACTTGTTGACGCCGATGACCGGCTGGCGGCCGGAGTCGATGCGGGCCTGCGTGCGGGCCGCCGCCTCCTCGATCCGGAGCTTGGGGATGCCGGCGTCGATGGCCTGCGCCATGCCGCCCGCGGCCTCGACCTCCTCGATGTGCTGCCAGGCCCGGCGGGCGAGGTCGTACGTCAGCTTCTCGATGTACGCGCTGCCGCCCCACGGGTCGATGACCCGGGTCGTGCCGGACTCCTGCTGGAGCAGCAACTGCGTGTTGCGGGCGATCCGCGCGGAGAAGTCGGTGGGCAGCGCCAGCGCCTCGTCCAGGGCGTTGGTGTGCAGCGACTGGGTGTGGCCCTGGGTGGCGGCCATGGCCTCCACACACGTACGCGTCACGTTGTTGAACACGTCCTGCGCGGTCAGCGACCAGCCGGACGTCTGCGAATGGGTGCGCAGGGAAAGGGACTTGGCGTTCTGCGGGTCGAACTGCTTCACCAGCTTCGCCCACAGCAGGCGCGCCGCCCGCATCTTGGCGACCTCCATGAAGAAGTTCATGCCGATCGCCCAGAAGAACGAGAGCCGCGGTGCGAACGCGTCCACGTCCAGCCCCGCCTCCCGGCCCGCCCTGATGTACTCCACGCCGTCCGCGAGCGTGTACGCCAGCTCCAGGTCGGCCGTCGCACCCGCCTCCTGGATGTGGTACCCGGAGATGGAGATGGAGTTGTAGCGCGGCATCCGCTGCGAGGTGTACGCGAAGATGTCGGAGATGATCCGCATCGACGGCTTCGGCGGATAGATGTAGGTGTTGCGGACCATGAACTCCTTCAGAATGTCGTTCTGAATGGTTCCGGCCAGCTTCTCGGGCGGCACGCCCTGCTCCTCGGCCGCCACGATGTACAGCGCGAGGACCGGCAGCACGGCGCCGTTCATCGTCATCGACACGGTCATCCTGTCCAGCGGGATGCCGTCGAAGAGCTGCCGCATGTCATAGATGGAGTCGATGGCCACCCCCGCCATGCCGACGTCGCCCGTCACGCGCGGGTGGTCGCTGTCGTAACCGCGGTGCGTGGGCAGGTCGAAGGCGATCGACAGGCCCTTCTGACCGGCCGCCAGGTTGCGGCGGTAGAAGGCGTTGGACTCCTCGGCCGTGGAGAAGCCCGCGTACTGGCGGATCGTCCAGGGCTGGTTGACGTACATCGTCGGGTACGGACCGCGCAGATACGGTGCCACGCCCGGGTACGTGTCCAGGAAGTCCAGGCCTTCCACGTCACGGCCGGTGTACAGCGGCTTGACCGCGATGCCCTCCGGGGTCTCCCAGACGGCCTCGCTCCCGCCCGTTGCCTTCTCTGCGGCGGCACTCCACTCGTCGGCGCTGCCTTCGGTGGTGGGCGTCCCCAGTTCGATTCCGGAGAAGTCGGGGATTCCCATCAGGACACTCCCATGCGGTCGAGGGTGGCGGAGAGGACGGCGACGGCGTCGCAGCCCGCGAAGACATAGGAGTCGACACCGGGGTACTGCCCGGGACGGCCGGCCAGGAAGACGTGTCGGGCCCCGGCCTCCGAGAGGGCTTCGGCCGTGGTCGCTGCCTGCTCCTCGTACAGGGCGTCACTGGAGCACAGACAGGCCTCGGTGGCGCCGCTGTCCTCGAACGTGCCGTCCGTGACCGGCTCGATGCCACCGGCCTGGAACAGGTTCGCGACGAACGTCGACCGCGCGGTGTGCGCGGCGGCGCGGCCGATCGTGGCCAGGTAGATCCGAGGACGGGCCCCGGTGGCGGCGAGGTGCGCGTCGGAGCGGGCCCGCAGTACCTCGTACGCCTCGTCGCGCCGCACCCGCGGCAGGCCGCCGGACGGTGCCTCGGGGGCGGGCAGGCGTTCCACAGAGGGCTCGGCCAGGTTCGGGAACTCGCTGACACCGGTGATCGGCTCGCGCCGCTTGGCGAGCTTGGCCGAGCGCGCCTCCCAGGTCTTCGCCAGATCCTGGCCGAGGCGCCCCGAGCGCAGTGCGGCGGCCTGACCACCGCTCTGCTCGATTGCCTGGAAGAACTCCCAGCCCGCGTGGGCGAGTTCGTCGGTCAGCTTCTCCACGTACCAGGAGCCGCCCGCCGGGTCGGTCACCCGGGACAGATGCGACTCCTCGATGAGGATCGTCGAGGTGTTGCGGGCGATGCGCCGCGCGAAGGCGTCCGGCAGGCCGAGCGCGTGGTCGAACGGCAGGACGGTGACGGAGTCGGCGCCGCCGACCCCGGCCGCGAGCGTCGCGACGGTCGTGCGCAGCATGTTCACCCACGGGTCGCGGCGCGACATCATCACCGGCGAGGTCACGGCGTGCTGCACCTGGGCTCCCGCGCCCGGCGCCCCGCACACCTCGGCGATCCGCGCCCACAGCCTGCGCGCCGCCCGGAGCTTGGCGATCGTCAGGAACTGGTCGGCGGTCGCGGCGTAGCGGAACTCGATCTGCGCACACGCCTGTTCGACGGACAGCCCCGCGCCGGTCAGTTCCCGCAGATAGGCGACACCGGTCGCCAGGGAGGCGCCCAGCTCCTGCGCGGCTGAGCCGCCGGCCTCGTGGTAGGGCAGCGCGTCCACGGTCAGCGCCCGCAGCCCGGGGTACTCGTCGACGCAGCGCAGGGCGAGGGAGGCGGCCGGAGCGAAGTCCAGGGCGGCACCTGTACGGGCCTCATGGCCGAGGGGGTCGGCGCCGAGGTTGCCGCGTACCTCACTCGGTACGACGCCGCGTTCCTCGTACAGCCGGAACAACTCCCGGGCCGCCACTTCGACGTCACGACCGGCGTCGAGGGCGACGGGGGCCAGATCGAGGTAGACGCCCGCGAGGACCTTCTCGAGAGAGGAGACCGGGATGCCGCCCTCGCCGACGGCGAGCCACAGCGAGGTGACGCCGTTCTCCAGGTCCCCGAGCACCAGGGCGTTGTCGGCGGCTGTGTGCCGCTGCCGTACGTCCCAGCCGCCTGCGGTGTTGCCCTCGGGCCGGCTTCCCCGGACGAAGGGGGCGAATCCGGGGAAACCGGGATCGGCGGCTGTGTCACGCGCGGTGTACAGGGGCCTGGTGGCGAGCCCGTCCTCGAGCGAGGTGGACAGCGCGTCTTCGGCTGTCGCGCTCGAGACCTCCCTGCCCGATTTGCGCAGCACGCCTTCTACCAGGAGCTGCCACTGGTCATGGGTCGCGGAAGGGAACTCGGCGGCCAGCGCGAGCCCGTCATTGGGCAGGACTGTCATGCTCGGATGCTAGGTCAGAGTTCCGCGGCGGCAGCAGAGGTGACGCCTGTGACCTTGGCCTCTTGCTGCCGGTGATCCAGATCTCAGCGGTCGGGCCCGACGGCGTGCGGGTGAGACGGCCGGGGCCGGGGGTACGGACATCCATACCCCCGACCCCGGCGGAGCGACCGGTTCCGCCGTGTCAGGCAGCCGGGGCGGGCACCTTCGTCGCGGGGTCGCCGTCCACCGCGGCGGCCAGCTGGGGCACCAGCCGGTCGAGCATGTACGGCAGGCTGAGCACCGTGACGAAGGAGACGGAGTTGCCGTAGTCGGAGGTCTCCTTGATGTAGACCTCCCGGTTCTGCCGAGCGACCTTCAGGTCCGCGTACAGAGCGTCCTTGTGCAGCTTGCTCTCGTCCTTGGCCGTGTCGGAGACGATCCACACGATCGCGTCGGTGTCCAGCAGGTCGGTGCGCTCCTTGGAGATGTTGGCCCCGAACTCGTCGCCGATGACCTTGTCCAGGTCGGTCGGCAGGGTGAAGCCGAGGTCGGTGAGGACGCGTGAACGGGGGTCCTGGCTGCCGAAGACGAAGATGCCCTCGTACGGGGTCGCCATGACGGCCTTGACCTTGGCGAACGCCGGATTCTTCTCGGCCGCCGCCTTGAAGTCGGCCTCGACGCCGCTCACCACCGACTCGGCCTTCGCCTCCTGGCCGAGAGCCTTGCCGATGATCTCGGTCTGCTTCTGCCACGGGACGCCGTAGTCGTTGTACTCCTTCGGCTGCGCCACCACGGGGGCGAACTTGGACAGCGTCGTGTACTGCGCCTTGGTGAGCCCGCCGTAGACCGCGAGGATCAGGTCGGGGCGCAGCGCCGCGATCTTCTCGGTCTGCGGGCCGGTGCCGGTGTCCTTCAGGACGGTCGGGGTCTTGGCGCCGCCCGCCTTGCCGGCGGCCCAGGGACCGATGGCGCCCTGGTAGCCGCCGAGCCATTCGGTGGTGCCGACCGGGACCTTGCCCAGGGCGAGCACGGAGTCCTGGTCGGTCAGGCCGACCGTGACGATGCGCTGGGGCTCGGCCTTGATGGTGGTGCTGCCGTACTTGTGCGCGATGGTGACGGGAAAGGCCTTGTTCGTGGTGGCGGGCTTCTCGGAACCGGCCTCGGAGCCGTCCGAGGAGCCGCAGGCCGCGACGGAGACGAAGAGCAGGAGAACGGAGGCGAGCGCCGCAGCGAGCCGTGTGCCTCTCGGAGAGCCGAGCATCAGTGGTCCTTCAGGGTCGGGGCGGTGATGGTGTGCGGGGGGTGATCGGGCGTCGCACGCGTGCCGGACCAGGCCTCCCAGAGGGAGGCGTAGGTTCCGTCCGCCGCGCACAGCTCGTCGTGGTGACCGCTCTCCACGATCCGGCCGTCCTCCATGACGACGATCCGGTCCGCGGCGGCGGCCTGGGTGAGGCGGTGGGCGACGACCAGAGCCGTCCGGCCCTCGATCGCCCGCGCCGCGGCCTTCTCCAGAAGCCGGGCGCCGGTGCTGCCGGCCTCGGCCGTGGCCTCGTCGAGGACGGCCACCGGCGGATCGGCCAGCACCAGGCGGGCCAGGGCGAGTTGCTGGACCTGGGCGGGGGTCAGGCGGTGGCCGCCCTCGCCGACGACGGTGCCGAGCCCGTCGGGGAGCGCTTCGACCCAGTCGAGCGCGTCGACCGCGGTCAGCGCGGCGCGCACCTGCTCGTCGGTGGCCGTGGCCCGTGCCAGCCGCAGGTCCTCGGCGAGCGGCCCGGCGAAGACGTGGGTCTCCTGGGTGACCAGGGCGACGGGGAGCCCGCTGCCGGACGTGCCGATGCCGGGCAGCCGGATGGAGCCGGAGGTCGGCCGGTGCACGCCGGCGATGAGTTTGGCGAGGGTCGTCTTGCCCGCGCCGCTCGGGCCCACCAGGGCCACCCGTTCCCCGGTGCGCAGGGTGAGGGTCACGTCCCGCAATACCGGCAGGCCCGGCTCGTAGGCGTGGTGGACGCCGCTCACGGAGACCGTGCCGGGTTCGGTATCCGGGGTGAGCGTCTCGTGGACGGCGGCGGGCGGCTCCGGCTCGGCGGCGGGCCGGTCCGCGACCCCGACCAGCCGGTTGAGTGCCGCCGTGGCCGTCTGGGCGTCGTCGAGGAGCACCAGGGCGGAGTTCACGGGCGAGAACAGACCGTGGAAGTACAGGGCCGCGGCGGTCGCGGTGCCGATGGACACCGATCCGGCGCGTACCAGGAGGAACCCGGTGACGAGGACGGCGGCGAGGCCGGTGTACTCCGCGACGTGCAGCCGGTTGTAGAACCGCAGGACCAGCTTGACCCCGCGCATCGTCAACCCGACGGCCGCCGAGGAGCGTTCGGTGACATGCGAGGTGTGCTGCTCCTCCAGCCGGTACGCCCGTACGGTGCCGGCACCGGCGATGGTGTCCAGCAACTGCTGCTGCTGGGCTCCGGTGGCGATCCGCTCGCGGGCGTACAGCGGAACGGCGTTGCGCAGGTACCAGCGTGCGGTGTGCGCCTGGACAGGGACGGCGACGAGGGCGGCGAGCAGGAAGCGCCAGTCGAGCGCGGCCATCGCGCCCAAGGTGAGCACGATGGCCAGCACGGAGCGGGTCAGTTCGGGCAGGGCCGAGCGGACGGCCTCGCCCACCCGCGCGACATCGCGGGTGACACGGGCGTTGAGGTCTCCCGTGCCCGCCTTCTCGACCTGTTCCAGAGGCAGTCGAAGGGCCCGGTCCACGAATTGCTCGCGCAGCCGCGCGAGCACGCTCTCGCCGAGTCGCGACACCAGGGAGAGTCCGAGCGCGGTGGTGCCGCCCTGGACGAGCGCCACCACGACCAGGAGCACGACGGGGAGGGTCAGGTCGCCGGGCGGTCGCCGGTCGGCCACCAGGTCCACCATGTACCCCAGCAGCGGCTGGACGAGCAACCCCACCGCGGTGGCGGCGATCATCGTGGCGAAACTGCCGGCGACGAGCCGATGGTAGGGGCGGACCAGTTCGCGTACGGCGGCGCGCGTCCTGGCCGGCGTCGCGGTGGGCAGCAGTTCGCGAGCCGTCATCGCTTCCTCGTTCATCTCCGCCGGGGTGTCGTTCATGCCAGCACCGCCGAGCGGTAGATCTCGTGGCGGCGTACCAACTCGGCGTGCGGGGCGGTGTCCGTGACCCGGCCGCCGTCGATGAGCAGCACCCGGTCGGTGACCGAGAGCAGTGCGGGACTGGTCGTCACGAGGACCGTGGTGCGGCCCTTGCGGATCTCGCGGATGCCCGAGGCGATGCGGGCCTCGGTCACCGTGTCCACGGCGGTTGTCGGATCGTGGACCACGAGGACGGGCCGGTCGGCCGCCAACGCGCGGGCGAGGGCGACCCGTTGGCGCTGTCCGCCGGACAGGGAACGGCCCCGTTCGCTGACCGCCGTGTGTTCGCCGTCGGGCAGGGTCGCGGACACCTGGGTCACTCCGGCCGCCGTCATCGCGGGTTCCGGCGCGGCCGACCCGGGGGCGGCGGCCGTGACGTTGCCGCGGACGGTGCCCTCGAAGAGGTCCGCGTCGTGCTCGGCCACCAGGATCGCCGTGCGGACCTCGGCCGGGTCCAGGTCGCGCAGGGACACCCCGTCCAGCTCGACCGATCCGGCGTCGGGGTCGGTCTGCCGGCTCAGGCAACGCAGCAGGTCGGCGGCGTGTGCGGGGTCGGTCGCGACCACGCCGAGCAGTTCGCCGGGCGCGATGTCCAGGTCCACCCCGCGCAGCCCGCCGTGGCTGAGGCCGTTCAGCCGTACGGCGCCGCGCACCGGCTGCGGCAGGGGACGGCCGCCCGCGGTGACGGCGGGCGCGGTGGCCAGCACCTCCGCGATCCGGGCGGCCGACGCCCGGCCCTGCGCGAGCTCGGCGTTGACCCAGGCGAGCACCTCCAGGGGGCCGAGCAGGAAGAGGGCGAGCCCGACCGCGGACACCAACTGGCCCAGGCTGATGGCGCCTTGGGCGGCCAGTCGACCGCCGACCAGGGCGACGGCTGCGATCAGGCAGCCGGTCAGCGCGAGCACCATGCCGCTCTGGAAGGCCTGTGCCCGGGCGGCGCGCAGGGTGGCGCGCAGAGAGTCGCGACTGGTGGCGCGGTAGCGTTCGATGGCCGTCGACTCGCCGCCGATGCCCTTGAGAATGCGCAGTCCGGTGACCAGGTCCGCGGCGATGGCCGAGGCGTGTGCCGCCCGCTCCTGCTCGGCCTCACTGCGTGACTCCAGCGGTTTGCTCAGCAGGTGCCCCAGCCACAGCAGCACCGGGGTGCCCACCAGGACGACCAGGCCGAGCGTGACCGAGGTGCGCAGCAGGACGACCGCGCAGGTCGCGATGCCCACCAGGGACGAAATTCCCAGCGTCAGAGCCATGTTGACGGCGCCGACCCGTTTGGCGTCCTCGGTCGCGATGTTGGCCAGCGCGCCGGGCAGTCTGCCCCTCTCCGCCCCGCCCCCGGGATCGAGGACCCGGCGTACGAGGGTGACGCGCAGGGTGTGTTCGGCCCGGACGGCGGCCAGTTCACCGGACCAGGCGCCGATGCGGAAGCTCACGGCCAGGCCCGCGTAGACCGCGGCCAGGACCGCGAGCCACAGGACGAGCGCGCCGGTGTCGGACTTGGTGACGGCGCGGTCTATGACGACACCGATGAGGGCGGGGACCAGGGCTTCGCCGATCTGGTGCCCGGAGGCGCAGAGCGTGCCGAGTGCCACGCGTCCGCGTTGTCCTTCGACGGAGTCTCTCAGGACGCTGCGCCCCGACGGATTAGCGGCACTCATCCATACCCCTCCGGGAAGGACGGACGACGGAAACTTAGGTGAGGCTACCTTAAGTTCGAGCTCGGGGTCCGGTAGGAACACGAACGGGTCCGCCGTCGCGCCGGACAGGGCGGCACGCGAGCGAGTGCCGTCCTGTCCGAGGCCAACCGCCTTTGGCTGTACGTCGGTTCAGGCGGTGCATTCGGTCCGTGCGACCGCGTCGGTCGCGCGGTGGGTGAGCAGGGAATCGAGGATCTCGCCGGAGCGGACGGCGGTCGTGGACAGCAGGGTGGAGGTGAGGCCGTGCGTGTGCTCGGTCGCGCCCTGCACGTAGATGCCGGCCGTCACCTCGGGCGAGAACTCCACCCGGTGGTCGCGGCCGACGAGTACGGAGTCCTTGTCGTCGCGCAGGCAGAGTTTCGCGGCCCGGCCCAGCAGTGAGTCCAGGTCCCGGGGGCGATAGCCGGTCGCGTGGACGAGCAGGTCGGAGGAGATGACCTCCCGTTCCCCGGTGGGCAGGTACTCCACCGTGACGTCCAGCCGGTCGTCCTGTGACCGCACGTCCCGGATGCGGGAGACGTTGCGCAGCTGCAGGCGTTCCCGGCCCAGGACCTTCTCGCGGTACATGGTGGCGTACAGCGACTCGATGAGGTCCATGTCGACCACGGAGTAGTTGGTGCTGCGGTGGTAGTCGACCAGGGACTGCTTCACCTCGGGGGCGGACCGGAAGTAGACGTCCACCGCCTCGGGATCGAAGATCCGGTTGGCGAAGGGGCTGTCGTCGGCGGGTGTGTAGCCGTACTTGGCGAAGACCGCGCAGATCTCCGCCTCCGGGAACGAGCGGTGCAGGTAGTCGACCGCCTCGGCTCCGCTCTGGCCCGCGCCGAGGACGAGAACGCGGCCGACCGGAGTGCCGGAGCTGGTCAACTCGGCGACGCGCGGCACCAGTTCACTGTTGTGCCAGACGCGGTCCGACAGGGTGGTGTCCGGCGGCAGGTGGGGTTCCAGGCCGACGGCCACCGAGAGGTTGTGGGCCCGCCGGGTGACGGTGCGCTCCGCGGCGCCGGGCACCCTGCTGGTCACGTCGAAGCAGCGGACCTCGCCGTCCTCCGAGGTCACCGGCTCGACGGCGACGACCTCGGAGTCGTAGCCGACGAGATGCGAGAGCCGGGCCGCCGCCCACGCGAAGTACTCGTGGAACTCGATCCGCAACGGGAAGAGCGTCTTCGCATTGAGGAAGTCGACCAGCCTGCCCCGCTCCCGCAGGAAGCAGAGGAAGGTGAAGTCACTGGTCGGGTTGCGCATCGTGACCAGGTCCTTGAGGAACGAGACCTGCATCGTGGCGTCGTCGATCAGCATGCCGCGGTGCCAGCCGAAGGAGGGCTGACGCTCCAGGAACTCCGCGCGGATCCGGTTCTCGGACGAGGCTCGGGCGTTGTGCTCCTCAATGGCGATGGCCAGTGCGAGATTTGACGGTCCGAAACCGATTCCGAGTACATCAAGTATGGCGTCAGGTTCGTCGTGCAGTGCGTTCACCGCAACTTCCCTTCCCTTGGGCGCCCCTGATGGTAAATAAGGTTAGCCTTACCTTGCAATGGTGGTCTCCAGGAGAGGATCGACTATGCGGGTCGTCATGTTCGGCTATCAGACCTGGGGGCATCGCACGCTCCAGGCTCTGCTGGAGTCCGACCACCAGGTGGTTCTGGCGGTCACCCACCCCAAGAGCGAGCACGCCTACGAGAAGATCTGGGACGACTCCGTTGCCGACCTCGCCGAGAAGCACGGCATCCCGGTGCTGCTGCGCAACCGGCCCGACGACCCCGAACTCCTGGCCGCGCTGCGGGACGCGGCGCCGGACATCATCGTCGCCAACAACTGGCGCACCGTGCTGCCGCCGGAGGTCTTCGATCTCCCCGCGCACGGCACGCTCAACATCCACGACTCGCTGCTGCCGGCCTACGCGGGCTTCTCGCCGCTCATCTGGGCGCTGATCAACGGCGAGCGCGAGGTCGGCGTCACCGCGCACCGGATGAACGCCGAACTGGACGCGGGCGACATCCTGTTGCAGCGCGCGGTCCCGGTCGGCGCGACCGACACCGTCACCGACCTCTTCCACCGAACCGTGGACCTGATCACCCCGGTCGTGACCGAGTCCCTCGACCTGATCGCGTCCGGCAGGGCCCGCTGGATACCCCAGGACCGCGGCAGGGCGAGCTTCTTCCACAAGCGGTCCCTGGAGGACAGCCGGATCGACTGGACCTGGCCCGCCGAGGACCTCGAACGCCTGGTGCGGGCCCAGTCCGACCCGTATCCCAACGCCTTCACCCATCACCGCGGGGAGCGGATCCGTGTCGTCGAGGCCGCGGTGTCGCAGGGCTGCTACGGCGGCACGCCGGGGCGGATCTTCATCCGCGAGGGCGACGGGATCGTCGTCGTGGCCGGCGCGCGGGCCAGGGACGGCCGGCAGCGCGGACTGCTGGTCCGGCGGGTGCGCACCGAGGACGGCGCCGAGCACGCGGCCACCGACTACTTCCGGACCATGGGCGGCTACCTCACCGCCCGTCCGTGAGCGGCCTGCTCGGCCTCACCGACCGGGCCACCCCGCTGGAGCGCCTGCGCGGCCGTACGGTCGTCGTCAAGTACGGCGGTCACGCGATGGCCGACGAGCCGCTCCGGCGTGCCTTCGCCCAGGACGTCCTCACCCTGCGGCGGAACGGGGTCAGGACGGTCGTGGTGCACGGCGGCGGCCCCCAGATCGGGGCCCACCTCGACCGGCTGGGCCTGGAGTCCGCCTTCCTGAAAGGGCTTCGGGTCACCACGCCCGAGACCATGGACGTGGTGCGGATGGTGCTCTCCGGCAAGGTCCAGAAGGAACTGGTCGGGCTGCTCAACGAGGAGGGCGCCTACGCCGTCGGCCTCAGCGGTGAGGACGCGCGCACGCTCACCGCCGTCAAACGGTTCGCCGAAGTGGCCGGTGAGCGCGTGGACATCGGACTGGTCGGCGATGTGGCCCGGGTGAACACCGCGGTTCTGGGCATCCTGCTGGAGCACCGGCACATCCCTGTGGTCTCCTCCGTGGGCCGGGGCGAGGACGGTCAGGTCTACAACGTCAACGCGGACACCGCCGCCGGGGCGGTGGCCGCCGCGCTGGGAGCGCACACGCTGGTCGTGCTGACCGACGTACCCGGGCTGTGCGCGGACTGGCCGGACAGCGACCGGGTCGTCGAACGGATCACCGTCGCGGAGGTGGAGGCGCTGCTGCCCCGGCTCGACGGCGGCATGGTGCCCAAGATGGAGGCGTGCCTGCGCGCCGTCCGGGCCGGAGTGGAGGCGGCCCGGGTGCTCGACGGCCGCGCGCCGCACGCCCTCCTGGACAGTCTGTCCGGCGGCGGGGTGACCGGCACGACGATCCTGCCGGACGCCATGGCGTAGCCGGCTCGCTCCGGCCGAGCCGGTTAGGCCCGGCCGCGGGACACCTCACGCGGCCGGGCCGAACCCGGCAAGGGCGGGCGGGGAAGTGCCGATGCTGCCCGTTCAGTCGGCCGCCTGCGCCGCGGGCTCCAGCGCGGGCGCTCCGTGGTGCCGTCCCATCGGGATGACCAGCGGGGTGCCGCTGACCGGGTCCGTCGTGATCCGGCAGTTGAGGTCGAAGACGTCCTCCACGGTCTTGACGGTGATGACCTCGGCCGGAGAGCCCTCGGCGGCGATCCGCCCGGACTTCATGGCGACGACGTGATCGGCGTACCGGCAGGCCTGGTTGAGGTCGTGCAGCACCATCACGACGGTCCGGTGCTCCCGCCGGTTGAGGTCGGTGACCAGGTCCAGCACGTCGATCTGGTGCGCCAGGTCCAGATAGGTCGTCGGTTCGTCGAGGAGCAGGACCTCGGTGCCCTGCGCGACCGCCATGGCGATCCAGGCGCGCTGGCGCTGGCCGCCGGAGAGTTCGTCGACCGGCCGGTCGGCGAGTTCGGTCATCCCGGTCGCGGCCAGCGCCTGCCGCACGGCCTCCTCGTCCGCCCTCGACCACTGCCGCCACCAGGTCTGATGCGGTGAGCGGCCGCGGTTGACCAGGTCGACGACGGTGAGTCCCTCGGGTGCGACCGGGCTCTGCGGCAGGATGCCCAGGCGCTGCGCGAGTTCCCTCGACGGCATCGAGTGCAGCGCCCGGCCGTCCAGTTGGACCGTGCCCGCGCGGGGTGTCATCAGCCGGGCCAGGGCGCGCAGCAGGGTGGACTTGCCGCACGCGTTGGCGCCGACGATCGCGGTGATCCGGCCCGGCGGGACGACGAGGTCCAGGCCGTCCACCACCGGCCGGCCGTCGTAGGCCAGCCGCAGGCCGCTCGCCCGCAGGTCCGGGCCCGCGCCGGGCACGCGGCCGACGGGCAGGGAGTCTTCGGGCAGCGGACCGGGCGGGGAATCGACCGGCACGGGATCAGCCGACATGGGATCAACCTCCTGAACCCGCGCGGTTGGCGCGGACGAGCAGCCAGAGCAGGATCGGCGCGCCGAGGACGCCGGTGACGATGCCGACCGGGAGTTCCGTGCCGGAGATGAGGGTGCGGGCGATGAGGTCGCCGCCCAGGACCACCAGGGCTCCGGTGAGCCCGGATGCGACGGTGGGCGGCCAGGCGGTACGGGCCAGGCGCTGGGCGATCTGCGGAGCGGCGAGCGCGACGAAGGCGACGGGACCGGCCGCCGCGGTGGCGAAGGCGATCAGTCCCACTCCGGTCAGCAGGATGGCCAGCCGCACGGGTTGCACCCGGGTGCCGAGGCCGGTGGCGACGTCGTCGCCGAGCTGGAGAGTGCGCAGCAGCCGGCCGAACAGGAGGGCCGTCGGCAGCAGGACGGCCAGGGCGACGACCAGGGGACGCGTCTCGGCCCAGGTGCGGCCATTGAGGTTGCCCACCAGCCAGCCGAGGGCGGCTTGCGCCTCGAACCGCCCGCCCTTGGCCATCAGGTAGTCGGTGGCACTCGCGCACATCCAGGAGACCCCGATGCCGACGAGGATGATGCGGTATCCGGTGGTACCGCGCCGCCAGGCGAGCAGATAGACGATCAGGGCCGTGGCCAGCGCGCCGAACAGTCCGAGGGTCTGTGTGCCCAGGCCCCCGTCCCAGCCGAGGACGATGCCCGCCACCACGGCGGTGCCCGCCCCCTGGGTGAGGCCGATCATGTCGGGGCTGGCCAGCGGGTTGCGCGTCATGGTCTGGAACAGCGCGCCGGAGACGCCGAACGCGATCCCGGACAGCAGTCCGACGAGGGCGCGCGGCAGCCGCAGGTCCTGGACGATCAGCACGGTGCCGGGGTCACCGGAGCCACCCAGGGCCCGGACGACGTCCGTGAAGGCGATCGGATAGTCGCCGATCGTCAGACCCCAGCAGAACAGCAGGAAGGAGCCGATGCCGAGAACCGAGCACAGCAGGACCAGCCGCGGCCGCAGGATTCCCGAGACGGGCGGAACGGCCAGGCGGTAGGCGCGGAACGAGGAGGGGAGCGGCGACAGGGCCGAACCGGCCTCGTCCGCGGCGGAGTTCGCGGCTCGTACGGCGGAGACGGATTCGCGCACGCTACACCTCCGCCAGACGCTGACGGCGGACCAGGGCGATGAAGAACGGGCCGCCGATGAACGCGACGATGACCCCCGCCTGGACCTCGGTGGGCCGGGCGACGACGCGCCCGACGATGTCGGCGGTCAGCAGCAGGCAGGGCGCGAGGATCCCCGACAGCGGCAGCAGCCAGCGATGGTCCGGGCCGAGACCCGCCGAGCGGGCGATCACCCGGGCGATGTGCGGGACGACCAGCCCGATGAAGACGACCGGGCCGATGACCGCGACGGCCGTACCGGTGAGCAGCGTGATCGCGGCGACTCCCTGGAGCCGGACCAGACCCGGCCGGCGCCCCAGCGAGGCGGCCACGTCGTCGCCCAGCGCCAGGCTGTTGAGAGCCGGGGCGCAGGCCAGCGCCAGGACCGTCCCCACGCCGAGGAAGGGCAGGATCCGCAGGACCGTTGCCGCGTCCTGGTCGGCCATGGACCCCGCCGACCAGAAGCGGTACCGGTCGAGCGCGTCCGGGTCGGTGAGCGCGATCGCACTCGTCAGTGAGGAGAGCATCGACGTCACCGCGACACCCGCCAGGGCCAGTTTGACCGGGGTCAGACCGGAGCGCCCCAGCCTGCCGAGGAAGAAGACCAGCACGCTCGCCGCGAGGGCGCCGGCGAACGCGAACCAGACGTATCCGTAGAAGGAGCCGAGACCGACCACCCCGACGGCCATCACGATGGCGAAGGAGGCGCCGGCGCTGACCCCGAGCACTCCGGGGTCGGCGAGCGGATTGCGGGTCAGCGCCTGCATGAGCGCGCCGGCCAGCCCCAGGGCCGCTCCGGCGGTGAGCCCCAGCGTCGTGCGGGGGACGCGTGCCGTCCAGACGATGTTGTCCACGAGCCGGCTCGGCGGATGTCCGAACAGCGCCCGGACCACCTCGTCCAGAGGGATTCCGGCCGCGCCCACGGCGACGGACAGCAGGCAGAGTCCGGCCAGGACCGTACTCAGCAGCGTCACGAGAAGGACCGGGCGTCTGTGCTTGCCCCCGGTCACCTTGCGGTCTCCAACGGCCAACTCCCTTAGGTTAGGCAGGCCTTAATCGTAGTGGTGCCGACTCGGGGTGTGCAGAGACAAGGCCTTTTGGTTAGGTAATCCTTACCTTAGTATGGCCCGCGGTCCTCCGGCTCAGCCGGTTCCGCGCATTCGGGAGGCACGGTCACCTGTGTCCGGTATCGAAGATCGTGTGTCGGGTGTGGACGTCGATGGGGCGGCGTACTGGCGTCGGCGGCTCGATCCGCTCCCTCAAGAGGCCGCCCTGCCCGTCGACTTCCCCTATCCGGCGCAGACCGGCGGCGAGCGGCGGACCCTGAGCCGCGTGCTCGCGCACCAAGCCGCCGAGACGACCCTGCTGGCCGCGTACGTGGCGCTGCTGCACCGTTACGGCGGCGCGCACGACATCACCGTCGGGTACGAAGGGCTCCCGGTCAGGGTCGCTCTGGACGGCGGCACCGGATTCGCCGAACTGGAGGGCCGGGTGGCGGCCGCGTGCGCGGAGGCGCGCGCCCATCGCCTCGAACTCGACCGGCTGGTAGCGCAGTCGCACCCGGAACCCACCCGCGGTGGAGGCTTCTTCTTCAACACGGCGTTCAGCGCGGCGCTCGGAGCGGACGCCGACGCGGCGACCACCGCCGGGCCGGCCGGCCCACGACCCTCGCTGGACCTGGAACTCGAAGTCCGCCCCGACGAACTGCGGCTGACCTTCCGTCAGAATCTGTTCGAAGAGGCGACGGCCCTCCGCATGGCCGCCCACTACACGACCCTGCTGACCGACGCCCTCGCCCGGCCGCAGACGCCCGTCGGTGATCTGGAGCTGCTCGGCGCCGAGGAGCGGCGTCGTGTCGTGGGGGAGTGGAACGACACCGACCACGGCGTCCCCTCCCGCACCTGGCCGGAGATGTTCGCCGAACAGGTGCGCCTGCGTCCGGACGCCGTGGCGCTGGTCTTCGAGGACACCCGTCTGACCTACGCCGAACTCGACGAGCGCGCCAACCGGCTGGCCCACACCCTGATCGCGCACGGCGCCGGGCCCGAACGCGTCGTGGCCCTCGCGGTCCCCCGCTCCGCCGACCTGATCATCGCCGAGGTCGCGGTGCTCAAGGCGGGCGCCGCCTACCTTCCCGTCGACACCGACTACCCGGCCGACCGCATCTCCTACATGCTGGCCGACGCCTCCCCCGCCTGCCTGATCACCACCGCCGAGGTCGCCCCCGACATCCCGCCGTGCCCGGGCATGGACGTCGTGATCCTCGACGCGCCCGACACCGTAAGGGAGTTGGCGGCCCGCCCGGTACACGACCCGGGGGACTGCGACCGGGGTCCGCTGTCGGTCGCGGGCGCCGCCTACGTGATCTACACCTCCGGCTCCACCGGCCGCCCCAAGGGCGTGGTGCTCTCCCACGCGGGCGTCGCGAAACTGGTCGCCACCCAGACCGAGCGGTTCGGGATCGGACCGCACAGCCGCGTGCTCCAGTTCGCCTCACCGAGCTTCGACGTCGCCTTCTGGGACCTGTGCCTGGGCCTGCTCTCCGGCGGCCGGCTCGTCGTCGTGCCCACCGAACTGCGCATTCCGGAAGCGCCGCTCGCCGACTACGCCCACGCCCACGGCATCACCTTCATGATCCTCCCGCCGGCCCTGCTCGCCGCCATGCCCGAGGACGTCGAACTCCCGCCCGCCACACTGCTCGCCGGCACCGAGCGGGTCTCGCCCGAACTGGTCGGCCGCTACGCGCGCGGCCGGATGATGTTCAACGCGTACGGCCCCACCGAGGCCACCACCAACTCCACCCTCGGCCTGTGCGACCCCGACACGCCCGCCGGCACCATCGTGCCCATCGGCGTGCCCGATCCGGGCACCCGGGCCTACGTCCTCGACGCCCGGCTGAACCCCGTCCCGGCGGGCGTCGCGGGCGAGCTGTACCTCGGCGGCGCCGGACTGGCCCGCGGCTATCTGGGACGGCCCGACCTGACCGCCGAGCGGTTCGTCGCCGACCCGTTCGGGGAGCCCGGCGAGCGGCTGTACCGCACCGGCGACCTCGTGCGGTGGAAGGCCGACGGGCGTCTGGAGTTCCTCGGCCGCGCCGACTCCCAGGTGAAGATCCGCGGCTTCCGCATCGAGCCGGGCGAGATCGAGTCGGTCCTGCGCGGCCACCCCGCGGTCGACCAGGCCGCGGTCGTGATCCGCGAGGACCGGCCCGGCGACCGCAGGCTCGCCGCCTATGTCGTCCCCTCCCTGGACCCCGGGCCGGACCACGGCACCGCCCAGCAGGTCCAGGCGTGGAAGGACCTCCACGAACTCCTCTACTCCGCCGCCGGAACCGAGGGCGACCAGGACGGCGCCGCGGCACACCGCGACGACGCCGGGGCCCACGACGGCACGGCGGCGGGCTTCCGTGAGAACTTCGCGGGCTGGAACAGCATGTACGACGGCCTGCCCCTTCCCCTCCGGGAGATGCGGGAGTGGCGCGACGCGACCATCACCCGCATCGAGGAACTGGCGCCGCGCCGGGTCCTGGAGATCGGCGTCGGCAGCGGCCTCATCCTCTCCCGCGTGGCACCCGGCTGCGAGGAGTACTGGGGCACCGACCTCTCCGAGGAAGCGGTGCGCGCCCTGCGGACCCAGGTGGAGGCCGTGGACGGGCTCGCCGCCCGCGTCAGGCTCAGCGTCCGCCCCGCCCACGACACCGCCGGTCTGCCGCGCGGCCACTTCGACACCGTCGTCCTCAACTCCGTCACCCAGTACTTCCCCGGCGCCGACTACCTCGCCGACGTGATCCGCTCCGCCGCGGAGCTGCTGGCGCCCGGCGGCAGCCTGTTCATCGGCGACGTCCGCAACGCCCGCCTCCTGAGCTGCCTGCGCGCCGCGGTGGAGACCCGCCGGGCCGGCGACCCGCGGGACAAGCAGGCGCTGCGCGCCGCCCTCGAACGCTCGGTGGCCTGGGAGGGCGAACTGCTCCTCGACCCCGACTTCTTCGCCGCGCTCGACGGCTTCGACACCGACATCCACGTCAAGCGCGGCAGCCACCACAACGAGCTGACCCGCTACCGGTACGACGTGGTCCTGCGCAAGCGGGCCGAAGGCTCCCCGGAGACGGCGGCCCACGAACTCCCGCACACCGCCGCGTGGTCCGAACTGAGCGGACTCGACGCCGTCGACGCGCTCCTCGCCGACGGCCGCGCCCCGCTCCGGATCACAGGCGTCCCCAACGCACGTCTGACGGAGGACCTGGCCGCACTGGCCGCCCTCGACGACAGCAGCCGCACCCCCACCCCCGCCGACGCCCCCGACCCGGAGGCCTTCCACGCCCTCGGAGCCCGCCACGGCACCCGCGTCGCCGTCACCTGGAACGGCGCCGCCGACGACGGCCGCCTCGACGTGCACTTCGCCCCCGGCGCGTCACCGTTCGCCGCCCTGTACGAGCCGAACGGCGCCGTCCCCCGGGCCAACCGGCCGGCCCCCTTCCACGACGTGAACTCCCTGATGAGGGCGCTGCGTTCGTACGTGGCCGGACAGCTTCCGGAGTACATGGTCCCGGCGGCCCTCGTCCCCCTCGACCGCCTGCCGGTCACCCCCAGCGGCAAACTCGACGCCGCCGCGCTCCCCGCCCCGGACCACGGCGCCCTCAGCTCCGGACGCGCGCCGCGCGACAGCCGCGAGGAACTGCTGTGCTCCGCCTACGCCGAGGTGCTGGGCCTGGACTCGGCCACCATCGACGACGACTTCTTCGCGCTCGGCGGCGACAGCATCACCGCCATCCAACTCCTCGTGCGGATCCGCAAGGCAGGCCTGCGCCTCAGTTCCCGTGACGTGTTCCGGCACCGCACGGTCGCGGCGCTCGCCGGGGCCGCCGTCGAGAGCGTCGACCGCACCGGCGACGCCGACGACACCCCGCTGCTCGACCTGACCGACGCCGAACACGCCGCCCTTCAGGGCGAGCACCCCCTCACGGTCGAGGACCTGATGCCGCTGAGCCCGCTCCAGGAGGGCTTCTACTTCCACTCCGTGGTGGACGGCGGAGACCGTGACGCCTACGTCGTGCAGCAGGCCCTCGAACTGGCCGGGCCGGTCGACGCCGAGGCGCTGCGCCGGGCCGCCCAGCGCGTCCTGGACCGCCACGCCCCGCTGCGGTCCTGTTTCCGCCCGCTCCCCGACGGCCGGCCCGTGCAGGTCGTGGCCGCCCGGGTGGAACTGCCGTGGCACGAGGTGGACCTCTCCTCCCAGGACGCGGAGGTGGCGGCCCCGCTCGCGGACGCCGTGGCCGCCGATGAGCGGTCCCGTCGCTTCGACCTCGGCCGGCCGCCACTGATGCGCTGCGCGCTCGTACGACTCGCCGAGGGCCGCAGCCGTCTGCTGCTCACCTTTCATCACATCGTTGCTGACGGCTGGTCGCTGCCCGTGCTGCACCGCGAGCTGATGGCCTCCTACGGAGCTGCCCCGGCCGCTCTGCCCGAGGTCGCCCCGTACCGCTCGTACCTGCGCGGCCTGGCAGGTGCCGACCGGGACGCCGCCCGCGCGGCCTGGCGTACGGCTCTGGCCGGGCTGGAGGAACCCACCCGGCTGGTCGAGGCGCCCGCCGACGGACGGCCGATCGAGCCCGCACAGGTCCGTGTCGAGCTGTCCGAGCAGGTCACCGACCGCCTGGCGGCCCGCGCCCGCGAACTGGGCGTCACGCTCGGCACGGTCGTGCAGGGCGCCTGGGGTCTGCTGATCGGGCGGCTGACCGCCCGTCAGGACGTCGTGTTCGGCACCACGGTCTCCGGCCGGGACGCCGAGGTCGATGGCATCGAGTCGATGGTCGGTCTCTTCATCAACACGCTTCCCACCCGCTTCCGTTGGGAGCCCGCCGACACCCTCGCGGGCCTGCTCGGCCGCCTTCAGGACGAGCAGGCCAGACTGCTGGACCACCAGCACCTCGGCCTCGCCGAGATCCAGCGTGTCGCCGGACACGCGGGCGGCGGCGAACTCTTCGACACCCTGGTCGTCTTCGAGAACTACCCGGCCGCGACCGGCCTCGCCGACCCCTCCGGGGAGGTACGCCTCACGGGGCACGAGTTCCACGACACCGTCCACTATCCGCTCGCGCTCATCGTGAAGCCGGGCCGTCGGCTCGATCTGAGGCTCAAGCACCATGCCGGGCGGCTCGACACCGAGGCCGTGCGGCGGATCGCGGACCGGCTCACCCTCGTCCTGCGGGCTCTAGCCTCCGACCCGGGACAGCACGCCGCCGACCTCGACCTGCTCACCGAGCGGGAACAGGCCGACGCCCACCCGACAGGCGCGTCCGTCGAGCTCCCGGACACCACGCTCACCGCCGCCTTCGAGGCCCAGGTCGCCCGTACTCCGGAAGCCGCCGCGGCGATCTACGCGGGCGAGACCCTCAGTTACCGCGAACTCGACCAGCGAGCAACGGAACTGGCACACCGCCTGCACGCCCGGGGCGCGGGTCCTGGCACGGTCGTCGCGGTCGCCGTGCCCCGTTCGGCGGACCTCCTGGTCGCCCTGCTCGGCGTGCTGAAGTCCGGAGCCGCCTACCTGCCGGTCGACATGGACTACCCCGCCGACCGGGTGACCCACATGCTGGCCGACTCAGGGGCCGCGACGGTCGTCACCACCACCGGAACGGCTCCCCGTCTGCCGTCGGTGCCGGGCCTCACCGCACTGCTCCTGGACACCCCGTCCGAGTCGCGGTCCGCGAGCATCCCGGACCCGGCCGGCCCCGACGACCCGGCCTACCTGATCTACACCTCCGGCTCCACCGGCCGCCCCAAGGGTGTGGTCGTCACCCATCGAGCGATCATGAACCGGCTCGCCTGGATGCAGGGCCAGTACGGTCTCACCGCCGACGACCGGGTCCTGCAGAAGACCCCCGCCAGCTTCGACGTCAGCGTCTGGGAGTTCTTCTGGGCGCTCTGCGAGGGAGCCGCCGTCGTCCTGGCCCGTCCCGACGGCCACCGCGACCCGGCCTACCTCGCCGGGCTCGTCCGCGAACAGCGGGTCACCACACTGCACTTCGTTCCCTCGATGCTCGAAGCCTTCCTCCGGTCCGAGGAGATCACCGCCGATCCCGGCTGGGCGGCCTCCCTGCGCCGCGCGTTCAGCAGCGGCGAGGCCCTGCCCGGCACGGCCGCCGCGCACTGGCGCGAGCTGACCGGCGTACCCCTGCACAACCTCTACGGCCCCACCGAGGCCGCCGTCGATGTCACCTACCATCCCCTCGACGGCACGGACGGCGCACCCGGCACCACCGTGCCCATCGGCGGACCGGTCTGGAACACCGGCCTGCGCGTGCTCGACTCCTGCCTGCGACCGGTCCCCGCGGAGGTCCCCGGCGAGCTGTATCTGACAGGCGTTCAGCTCGCCCGCGGCTACCACGCCCGACCCTCCCTGACCGCCGAGCGGTTCGTGGCCGACCCCTACGGCGGACCCGGCGAGCGGATGTACCGCACCGGCGACCTGGTGCGCCGCCGCGCCGACGGCGTCATCGAATACCTGGGGCGCACCGACCGGCAGGTCAAGATCCGCGGCAACCGCATCGAACTCGGCGAGATCGAGGTCGAGTTGGTGCGGCAGCCCGCCGTCGCCCAGGCCGCCGTCGCCGTCACGGGCGGAGCGCTCGTCGCCTACGTCGTCCCGGCCCGCGGGGGAACGCCGGAGCCGGCCGGGCTGCTGGCCGCGCTCGCGCAGTCGCTGCCCGCGCCCATGGTGCCCGGCGCCTGCGTGGTCCTGGACACCCTGCCCCTGACCCCGAGCGGCAAGCTCGACCGGGCCGCCCTGCCCGCTCCGCGAACGGTACGGGCCGAAGCTCGCGCCCCACGGGACGAGCGCGAGCGCGCTCTGACCGGGATCTTCGCGGCGGTCCTGAAGCTCGACGAGGTCGGCATCGACGACGACTTCTTCATGCTCGGCGGCGACAGCATCTCCTCGATCGGCGTCTCCAGCCGCGCCCGCCGGGCCGGCCTGGAACTGAACCCCCGCGACGTCTTCGAGCACCGCACCCCCGCCGCACTCGCGTCGGCGGCCCTCACGGCCGGGCCGGCCCCTGCCCCGCGGTCGGCCTTCACCCTCACCGCCGAGGAGACCGAACGCGTCCACCGGCTCAGCCCCGGCCCGGTGGAGGACATCTGGCCGCTGGCCCCGCTCCAGGAAGGGCTGTTCTTCCACTCGACGTACGACGACAGCACCCTGGACGTCTACACCGTCCACGAGTCCTTCGACTTCGCCACCCCGCTCGACGCGGACCGGCTGCGCACCGCCGCCAGGGTGCTGCTGGAACGCAACCCGAGCCTGCGCGCCGGATTCACCAGCGAAGGCCTGCGCCAGCCGGTGCAGTTCATCGTCAGGGACCCGGAGATCCCGCTCGCAGAGGTCGACCTGTCCGCGCTGCCCGCCGACGAACAGGACCTCAGGCTCGCCGAGTTGATGGACGACGAACGCACCCGCCGCTTCGAGCTGACCCGCCCGCTGCTCTTCCGCATGCTGATCGTCCGGCTCGGCACCGAACGTGGCGACCGGCTGGTCGTCGGCCGCCATCTGCTGCTGTGGGACGGCTGGTCCGCCTGGATCTTCCTCGACCAGCTCTTCGCCCTGTACGAGTCCGGAGGCGACACCGGCGCCCTGCCCGCGCCCGGTTCGTACCGCGACTACCTGACCTGGCTGGAGGTCCAGGACACCGACATCGCGACCGGCGCCTGGCGCACCGCCCTCGCGGGCCTGGAGGAGCCCACTCTCCTCGCCGCCGCCGACCAGGGCCTCGAGCCGGACATCCCGGAACGCCTCGACGCCGTCCTCCCGCCGGAACTCGGCGAGCGGCTGCGCGACTCCGCCCGCCGGCACGGCCTCACCCTCAACTCGGTGCTCACCGCCGCCTGGGGCCTGACCCTGGCGGCCGCGACCGGCCGCACCGACGTCGTCTTCGGCACCACCGTCGCGGGCCGGCCGAGCGAGGTCCCGGACATCGAGCACGTCATCGGCATGTTCCTCAACACCGTCCCCGCCCGTATCGCCTACGACCCGGCCGAGTCCGTCCTCGACCTGGTGCGCCGGGTCCAGGACGAACGGCTGGCCGTGATGCCGTACGAGTACCTGGGCCTGGGCGTCCTCCAGGCCGAGACCGGCCACCGGCGGCTCTTCGACACCCTCTTCGTGCTGCGCAACAGCGACACCGAGGAGCGGCTCGCCGAGCTGGCGGAGCGGCACGGCGCGACCGCCGTCGCCAACGTCGACGCCACCCACTACCCGGTGAACCTCGTCGTCACCCCGGGACGGCACATCCAGGTCATGCTGGCCCATCGGCCCGACGTCCTGGGCCGCCCGCGGGCCCAGGCCCTCCTCGACCGCTTCACCCTGCTGCTGGAGCGGCTCGGCGCCGACCTGGACGCCCCCGTGGGCGGCCTCGACGCGCTGCTGCCCGCCGAGCACGCGGCGCTGACCGACGAACGTGCCGCGAGCCGGGTCCCGGCGCCCGAGGACACCATCGCCGACCTGCTCACCGTCCAGGCCGAGGCGACCCCCGACGCCCTCGCCGTGGTCTTCGGTGACGCCACCCTCACCTACGCGGAACTCGACACCCGCATCAACCGGATGGCCCGGCTCCTGCTGGCCCGGGGCGCCGGGCCCGAGCAGGTCGTCGCCCTCGGCCTGCCCCGCTCCCTGGACATGGTCGTCGCGCTGTTCGCCGTACTGCGCACGGGCGCCGCGTATCTGCCGCTGGAACTCGACTACCCGGACGACCGGCTCGCGACCATGCTCGACGACGCCCGCCCGGCGCTGCTCCTCTCCACGGCCGCGGTCTCGGCACGACTGGCGGGCGCCGCGGCCGGCACCCCCCGCGTCCTGCTCGACGACCCGGCAGTAGCGGCCGAACTGGCCTCCCTCCCAGGAGACTTCACCAGGCGGCGGTTCAGCCTGGAGCACCCCGCGTACGTCATCTACACCTCCGGCTCCACCGGCAGGCCCAAGGGCGTCGTCACGCCGTACCGCGGTCTGACGAACATGCAGCTCAACCACCAGAAGGAGATCTTCGCCCCGGCCATCGCCTCGGCCGGCGGCCGGCGGCTGCGCATCGCGCACACGGTGTCCTTCGCCTTCGACATGTCGTGGGAGGAACTGCTCTGGCTGGTCGAGGGCCATGAGGTGCACATCTGCGACGAGGACCTGCGGCGCGACGCCGAGGCGCTGGTCGCGTACTGCGAGACGCACCGCGTGGACGTCGTGAACGTGACCCCCACCTACGCCCATCTCCTCATGGAACAGGGCCTGTTGGAGGGTCACCGCCCACCGCTCGTCCTGCTCGGCGGCGAAGCGGTCTCGGAGACGGTGTGGAACCGGCTCCGGGACACCGAGGGAACCTACGGCTACAACCTCTACGGCCCCACCGAGTACACGATCAACACCCTGGGCGGCGGCACCCTCGACAGCGCCACCCCGACCGTCGGCCGCCCCATCCGCGGCACCCGCGCGCACATCCTGGACGCCTGGCTGCGACCGGTGCCCGAGGGCGTGCCCGGTGAGTTGTACATCGCCGGGATCGGCCTGGCCCGCGGCTATCTCGACCGGCCGGGCCTGACCGCGGAGCGCTTCGTCGCCGACCCGTTCGGCGAACCCGGCGAGCGCATGTACCGCACCGGCGACCTCGTACGCCGCAACCCCGACGGCAACCTGGACTTCCTCGGCCGCACCGACGACCAGGTCAAGATCCGCGGCTACCGCGTGGAACTCGGCGAGATCGAGACCGCGCTCGCCCAGCACCCCCGGGTCGCCCAGGCCGCCGTCATCGCCCGCGACGACCTCTCCGCCCCCGGAACCCAGCGTCTGATCGGCTATGTCGTCCCCACCGAACGATCCGGCGAGGAACAGCGGTCGGTCGCGGAGGAACATGTCGGCGAGT
This sequence comes from Streptomyces sp. NPDC060027, assembly GCF_042737005.1. Lineage (NCBI taxonomy): Bacteria > Bacillati > Actinomycetota > Actinomycetes > Kitasatosporales > Streptomycetaceae > Streptomyces > Streptomyces sp. NPDC060027. The sequence goes on along the minus strand of NZ_JBHWVI010000001.1, from coordinate 61,659 downwards.
GGCAGGACGTCTACTCCGACGAGTACGAGCGGATCAGCACCGCCCTCTTGACCGAGGACTACGCGGGCTGGGACAGCAGCTACGACGGACGGCCCATCCCCTTCGAGGAGATGAGCGAATGGCGCGAGCGGACGGCGGCCCGCATCCGGGAGCTGCGCCCGCGCCGCGTCCTGGAGATCGGCGTCGGCTCCGGCCTGCTCCTCTCACGCCTGGCCCCGGACGCGGAGGCCTACTGGGCGACCGACTTCGCCGCCCCCGTGATCCGCAAGCTCGGCGAGGATCTGCGGCGCGACCCCGATCTCGCCGCCAAGGTCGAGCTGCGCTGCCGGCCCGCCCACGACACGGACGGTCTGCCCGAGGACTACTTCGACACCGTCGTCATCAACTCCGTCATCCAGTACTTCCCCGGCATCGACTACCTCACCGAGGTGATCGAGGGTGCCATGCGGCTGCTGAGGCCCGGTGGCGCGCTGTTCGTCGGCGATGTGCGCCATCCACGGCTCGCCCACGCCTTCCACACCGCCGTCCAGCTCACCCGGGCGGCGGCGGACGCCGACCCCGAGGCCGTACGCAAGGCGGCGGAACGCGGGCTGCGGCTGGAGAAGGAACTCCTGGTCGACCCGGACTACTTCACCACGCTGGGACACGGCGTCGACCTGCGCACCAAGCGCGGCCACCACCACAACGAACTGTCCCGGCACCGCTACGACGCCGTCCTGTACCGCGAGGGCGCCGATCCGCTCGACCTCTCCGGAACGCCGACCCTGGCGTGGAGCGCCGCCGACGTCGAAGCCCGCCTGCGTGAACAGCGGCCGGAGCGGCTCCGCGTCACCGCCGTGCCCGACGCCCGGACCTTCGGCGAACTGGCCGCGCTGCGCGCCCTGGACGACTCCCGTCTCGTGCGGTGCGACGCGTCGGCCGGGGGAGTGGACCCGGAGGACCTCCACGCGCTGGGCGCCACTCTCGGCTACCGGGTGCTCACCACCTGGGCACGTGAACTCGGCCGCTACGAAGCCGTGTTCATCCGGGAGGGCGATGAGGACCGCGTCGGCGGAGAAGGGCGAGAGGGACAATGCGGCGGAGGGGATCGGGCGGCGCGGGTGACCGCGGGGCTCTACCGGCCCGGCGGCGGCGCACCCCCGTACGCCAACGAGCCGACCGCCGCCCGCGACGCGGATGCTCTGATCCGCCGGGTGCGCGAGGACCTGAAGACGCGACTGCCCGACTACATGGTCCCGGCCGCCTTCGTCACCCTCGACCGGCTGCCCATGAACGACAACGGCAAGCTGGACGTCCGCGCGCTGCCCGAGGCCGAGCCGGCCGTCGCGCTCGGCACCGGCCGGGGCCCGCGCACCCCGCGCGAAGAGGTGCTCTGCCGCCTCTTCGCCGAGGTGCTCGGCCTGCCGGAGGTGGGCGCCGAGGACGGCTTCTTCGACCTGGGCGGACACTCGCTGCTCGCCACCCGGCTGATCAGCCGCGCCCGTACCGAACTGGGTGCGGAGCTCGCGATCCGCGACCTCTTCGAGGCCCCCACCCCCGAACTGCTCGCGGCACGCGCCGACAGCGGACGCCCCGCGCGTCCCCCCGTCGCTCCCGTCGCCGACCGGCCCGAGCGCATCCCGCTCTCCGCGGCCCAGCGTCGGCTCTGGCTGGTCGAACGGATCACCGGTGGCGGCGTCGCGTACAACTTCCCCCTGGTCTTCCGCCTGCGCGGCGAACTCGACCCCCACGCCCTGCGGCAGGCCCTGCACGACGTGGTGGCCCGCCACGAATCGCTCCGCACGGTCTTCGGGGAGCACGACGGCGAGCCCTACCAGCGGATTCTCGTCGCGATGGACGCGGAAGTCCCGTACACCGTGACCGACTGCGCGGAGGCCGAGCTGCCCGCGCTGATCGAGGCGGCACAGCGCCACCCGTTCGACCTGTCCCAGGAACTGCCCCTGCGGGCAACGGTGTTCCGCCTCACGGCGGACAGCGGGAGCCAAAGGGGCGGCGCGGGCGGGGACGGCGGTGCCCCGGACGACTGGGCTGTCGCCCTGGTGCTGCACCACATCGTCACCGACGAATGGTCGGACCGGCCGTTCCTGGCCGATCTGAACACCGCCTACACCGCCCGGATCTCCGGCGCCGAGCCGGACCCCGCGCCGCTGCCCGCGCAGTACGCCGACTACACGCTCTGGCAGGCGGACCTCCTGGAGCAGGTCGGTGAGCGCCAGCTCGCGTACTGGACCGAGTCCCTGCGCGGTCTGCCCGAAGAACTGTCGCTGCCCCTGGACCGGACGCGCCCCGCCGAGCCGACCGGGCGCGGGGCGACGCTGCGCCGTGAACTGCCCCAGGACGTGGCCGAGGCGCTGCGTGACCTGTCGGCCACGACCGGGACCAGTATGTTCATGCTGTTCCAGGCCGCCACGGCCGCGCTGCTGCACCGCCTGGGCGCGGGCGACGACATCCCGCTCGGCGCGCCCATCGCCGGGCGCACGGACAGCGCGCTCGACGACCTGGTCGGCTTCTTCGTCAACACCCTGGTGCTGCGCACCGATGTCTCCGGCCCTGACCTGACGTTCCGTCAATTGCTGAGCCGGGTGAAGGAATCGGACCTGGCGGCCTTCGAGCACCAGGACCTGCCCTTCGACAGGGTCGTGGAGGCGCTCAACCCGCCGCGTGCGGCCGGCCGCAACCCGCTGTTCCAGGTCATGCTGGGCTACCACCACCGCCCCGACGGCGACCCCGATCTGCTGGGCCTGCCCACCGAGTGGTCCGACGTGGACACCGGCACGGCCAAGTTCGACCTCGACTTCACCTTCGTCGACGAAGGCACCGGGGGCCGCGTCGCCCTGCTCCTGGAGTACGCCACCGACCTGGCCGACCCGGACACCGCCGCGCTCCTCGCCGAACGGCTCCTGCTGCTGCTGCGCCGGACCGCCGAAACCCCGGACCTGCCCCTCGCCGCGATCGACCTGCTCACCGAAGCCGAGCGGTCGGCCGCCACGGGCGCTTGGAACGACACCGCCCACCCGGTGGAGACCCGGGCCGTGCCCGAACTGTTCGCCGCCACGGCCGCGGCACACCCCCGCCGGACCGCCCTGGTCACCGCGGCCGGGAGCCTGACCTTCGCCGAGCTCTCCGCCCAGGTCGACGCCATCGCCGCCCTGCTGCTCGGACACGGCGCGGGCGACGGCGCGGTGGTGGCCCTGGCCCTGCCCCGCCACGCGATGGTGCCCGCGATCCTCGGCGTGCTCCGCGCGGGCGCCGCCTGTCTGCCCCTGGACCCCGAATACCCGGCCCACCGGCTGGAGTACATGCTCACCGACGCGGCTCCGGCGTGCCTGCTCACCACCACCGCGCTCGCGGACCGGCTGCCCGAACCGGCCGGGGTCGAGCGGCTGCTGCTCGACGGCCCGCTGCCGTCCGGGGGCCACCTGCCGCCGCGCACGTACCACCCGCGGTCCGCCGCCTACACGATCTACACCTCCGGCTCCACCGGCGCCCCCAAGGGCGTGATCGGCACCCACCGCGGGCTGGGCAACCTGTTCGCCTCGCATCTGCGCGACCTGATCGCACCCGCCGTCGAGGACACCGGCCGGAACGTCCTGCGCGCCGTGCACGCCGCCTCGTTCAGCTTCGACGGGTCCTGGGAGCCCCTGCTCTGGCTCCTTGCCGGACACGAACTGCACATCGCCGACGAGAGCACCATGCTCGACTCCGCCGCGCTGCTCGCCACCCTGGACGAGCGGGCCATCGACTTCGTCGACCTCACCCCGACCTATCTGCGCGAACTGCTCCACCACGGCTTCCTCACCCCCGGAACGCGGATTCCCGCCGTCGTCGCGGTGGGCGGCGAGGCCACCCCCGCCGCGCTGTGGCAGCGCCTGAACGCCCTGCCCGGCACCGCCGTGCACGACCTGTACGGGCCCACCGAGTGCGCCGTCGACGCGTACGGCTGGCACGGCGGTGGCACCGGCCGCCCCGCCTGGGCCGCACCCCTCGACAACATCCGCGCCCACGTCCTCGACGACCGGCTGCGCCCCACCCCCGTCGGCGTCCCCGGCGAGCTGTACCTCGCGGGCGAGGGCCTGGCCCGTGGCTATCTGGGCCGCCCGGCCCTCACCGCCGAACGATTCGTCGCCGACCCGCACGGCGCGCCCGGCGAGCGCATGTACCGCACCGGCGACCTCGCCAGGCGCCGCACCGACGGCACCCTGGAGTTCCTCGGCCGCGCCGACGACCAGGTCAAACTGCGTGGCTTCCGCATCGAACCCGGCGAGATCGAGTCCGCCGTCACCACCCACCCGGCCGTCGCCGCGGCGGCCGTCGTCGTCCGCGAGGACACCCCCGGTACGCGCCGGCTCGTCGCGTACGTCGTCCCTGCCGAGTCCGGCACGATCGACCCGGCATCGCTGCGCGCCCACCTGGCGTCCGGACTGCCCGAGCACATGCTGCCCACCGCCTTCGTCCCGCTCGACGCGCTGCCCCGCACGATCAGCGGCAAGCTGGACCGAACGGCCCTGCCCGCACCCGACCTCACGGCGGCGGCGGGCGGGCGGCTGCCGCGCACACCCCGCGAGGAGCTGCTGTGCGAGCAGTTCGCCGCCGTGCTGGGCCTGGACCGTGTCGGCATCGACGACGACTTCTTCGCGCTCGGCGGTCACTCGCTCCTGGCGATGCGCCTGGTCAGCCGCGTCCGTACCGCCCTGGACGCCGAGATGTCGCTGCGCACGGTCTTCGACGCGCCCACCGTGGCCCGGCTCGCCGCCCGGCTCGACGAGACACGTACGGCCACCCGCCCGGCCCTCACCGCCGACCGGGCCCGTCCCGAACGGCTGCCCCTCTCCTCCGCCCAGCGCCGCCTGTGGCTGCTCCACCAGGTGGACGGACCCACCGCCGCCTACAACATTCCGGCCGCCTGGCGCCTCACCGGCGCCCTGGACCGCGCGGCGCTGGAGGCGGCGGTCGGCGACCTCGTCGCCCGGCACGCCACCCTGCGCACGGTCTTCCCCACCGACCCCGACGGCCTGCCCCACCAGCACATCCTGGAACCGGACCAGGCCCGCGTCACCATCGCCACGGAGCCAGCCGACCGGCTCGCCGCGGCGGCCGCCCACGGCTTCGACCTGGCGACCGAACTCCCTCTGCGCGTCACCCTGTTCGAGACCGGACCGGACGAGCACATCCTGCTCCTCCTGCTCCACCACATCGCCACCGACGAGTGGTCGGACCGGCCGCTGCTCGCCGACCTCAGCACCGCCTACGCGGCCCGCACCGCCGGCCGGGCCCCCGACTGGGCACCGCTCCCGGCGACGTACGCCGACTACACCCTCTGGCAGGACGAACTGCTGGCGGGCAGCGGCGACGAACTGCTCGCCCACTGGACCGAGCGGCTGCGCGGTCTGCCCGAGGAACTCACGCTGCCTACCGACCGGCCGCGCCCCCGCGAGTCCGGCCACGAGGGCGGCACCGTCGGCTTCACCCTCTCCCCGGAACTGGAACGGGCCCTGCGGGACCTGGCCCGCGGCGAGGGCGCCAGCATGTTCATGGTCGCCCAGGCCGCCGTGGCCGCCCTGCTCCACCGGCTCGGCGCGGGCGACGACATCCCCCTCGGCGCCCCCGTCTCCGGACGCGGCGACGAGGGACTGGAGGACCTGGTCGGGTTCTTCGTCAACTCACTGGTCCTGCGCACCGACCTGTCCGGCACCCCCGGATTCGCCGAACTCCTGCGCCGGGTGCGCGAGACCGACCTCGCGGCGTACGACCACCAGGACCTGCCCTTCGAGCGGCTGGTCGAGGCCCTCAACCCGGAACGCTCCCTCGCCCGCCACCCGCTCTTCCAGGTCATGGTCGTCCACCTGAGCGAACCGGGCGGCACCCCGGACTTCCCGGGCCTGACCGCCCGGCGCGAGCAACTCGGCCAGCGGAGCGCCAAGTTCGATCTGAGCTTCGACTTCATCGAGCAGGGCGAAGGGGCGGGCATCCAGGGCTGGATCGAGTACAGCGCCGACCTGTTCGACCACGCCACGGCCGAACGGCTCGCGCACCGCCTGGTCCGGCTGCTGGAGCAGGTCGTCGACGACCCCGCCCAGCTGGTGCGCGACCTCGACGTCCTGGACGAAACCGAGCGCCGGCTCGTCGTGGAGCGGTGGAACGACACCGCGCACGAGGTGCCGCCGACGACCCTTCCGGAGCTGTTCCGGGCCCAGGCGGCCCGGACACCCGACACGCTCGCGCTGATCGTCGGTGAACAACGACTGACGTACGCGGAGTTGGACACCCGGGTCGAGCACACCGCGCGCGTGCTCGCCGGGCTCGGCGCCGGCCCCGAACGCACGGTGGCCGTCGCGCTGCCCCGCTCGGCGGACCTCGTCGTCGCCCTGCTCGCGGTGCAGCGCACCGGGGCCGCCTATCTGCCGCTCGACGCCGACCACCCGCCGGAGCGCCGCGCGTTCATGCTGGAGGACGCCCGCCCCGTGTACGTGATCGACAACGCGCTGCCGGACGGTCCGGAAAGCGAACTGCCGCCCTCCTGCGATCCGTTGAACCCCGCCTACGTCATCTACACCTCAGGCTCCACCGGCCGCCCCAAGGCGGTGGTGGTGCCGCACCGGGGCATCGTCAACCGCCTGCTGTGGATGCAGGACCGGTACGGGCTGACCGACACGGACCGCGTCCTGCAGAAGACTCCCGCCGGCTTCGACGTGTCGGTGTGGGAGTTCTTCTGGCCGCTGATCACCGGGGCGACCCTGGTCGTCGCCCGGCCGGACGGCCACAAGGACCCGGCCCACCTCGCCGAACTGATCCAGGAACAGGGCATCACCACCGCGCACTTCGTCCCGTCGATGCTCCGCGCCTTCCTGGACGAGCCGTCGGCCACGCGCTGCACCGGTCTGCGCCGCGTGATGTGCAGCGGGGAGGCCCTGCCCGCCGACCTCTCCGACCGCTTCCACGCCCTCCTGCCGGCCGAACTGCACAACCTCTACGGACCGACCGAGGCGTCCGTCGACGTCACGGCGGCACACGTGCGGCCCGGCGCCGGCAGCGTCCCGATCGGCCGCCCGGTGTGGAACACCCGGCTGTACGTACTGGACGGCGCGCTGCTTCCGGTACCGCCGGGCGTGGCAGGGGAGTTGTACCTGGCGGGCGACCAGCTGGCCCGGGGATACCTCGACCGACCCGGCCTCTCCGCCGAGCGGTTCGTCGCCGATCCGTACGGCCCTCCCGGCACCCGCATGTACCGCACCGGCGACCTCGCCCGCTGGACCACCGCCGGTGACGTCGAATACCTCGGCCGCACCGACGACCAGGTCAAGATCCGCGGCTTCCGGGTCGAACCCGGCGAGATCGAAGCGGCCCTCGCCCGGCAAGAGACGGTCGCCCACGCCTCCGTCGTCGCCCGCGAACAGCGGCTCGTCGCCTACGTCGTCCCGGCCCCGGGCCGGACCCCGGACGCCGCCGACCTGCGCGCGCACCTCGCCGCCGCACTGCCCGAGCACATGGTCCCCGCCGCCTTCGTCGCGCTCGGCACCCTGCCGCTCACCCCGAACGGCAAGCTGGACCGAAAGGCCCTGCCCGCACCCGACTTCGCGGCCGCGACCACCGACACCCGGCCGCGCACCGCGCGAGAGGCCCTGCTGTGCGGCCTGTTCGCCGCCGTCCTGGGCCTCGAACGGGTCGGTGTCGAGGACGACTTCTTCACCCTCGGCGGCGACAGCATCGTCGCGATGCAACTCGTCGCCCGGGTACGGGCCGCCGGACTGGCGATCAGCCCCCGCGACGTGTTCCGGCACAAGACGGCCGCCGGACTGGCCGCCGTCGCCGGTGACCCGGCGGGCCGCGCCGACGCGGCGTCCGACGACGAACTGTTCGCGGGACTCACCGACGACGAGCGCGCCGAACTCTCCGGGCTCGGGGGCGCCGAAGCGCTGCCGCTGTCGCCGCTCCAGGCGGGCCTGCTCTTCCACGCCTCCTTCGATACCGGTGCCGAGGGCCCCGACGTCTACACCGTGCAGGTGTCCTACGAGCTCGACGGCCCGCTGGACACCGGCCGCCTGCGCCGTGCGGGGCAGGCCCTGCTCGACCGGCACGCCAACCTCCGGGCCGGCTTCCGCTACCTGTCCTCGGGCCGTCCCGTCGCCGTGGTGCCGCGTACGGCCGTGCTGCCCTGGCGGCAGGTCGACCTGTCGGCCCCGGACGACACCGCCCGCGAGAAGCGCTGGACGCACTGCCTGGCCCAGGAACGGCGCCGGTTCGACCCGGCCGAGCCGCCGCTGCTGCGTCTGATGCTGGTCAAGGTCGGGCCCGAGGCGCACCGGCTGGTCCTGTCCCACCAGCACCTGCTCCTCGACGGCTGGTCGGTGCCACAGCTCGTCCGCGAGCTGTCCGAGCTGTACGCGGGCAGGGAACTCCCCGAACCGGCGCCGTACCGTGACCACCTGGCCTGGCTCGGCCGTCAGGACGCCGGGAGCTCGGCCGCCGCCTGGGCGGGAGCCCTGGAGGGCCTGGAGGAGCCCACCCACCTCGTGCCCGCCGACCCCGGCCGGATGCCGGCCGTGCCGGAGACCCGCACCACGCTGCTGACCCCCGAGCTGACCGAGGCCCTGACAGTACTCGCCCGCTCGCGCGGCCTGACCGTCAACACCCTGGTGCAGGGCGCCTGGAGCATCGTCCTGTCCCGGCTCACCGGACGCGACGACGTCGTCTTCGGCGCCACCGTGTCCGGACGGCCGCCGGAGCTGGACGGCGTGGAGTCGATGATCGGCCTGTTCATCAACACCGTGCCCGTACGGGTGCGGGTCGACGACCGGGAGCCGGTGTCCGCGTTCCTGGACCGCCTCCAGGACGAACAGTCGCAGCTCATCGCGCATCAGCATGTCGGACTGTCCGACATCCAACGACAAGCAGGCCTGGGCGAGTTGTTCGATACGCTCATCGTCTTCGAGTCCTATCCCGACGCCGGGGGACCGGGTCTCGGGGCCGACGACGGACTGCGCACGCGGGTGCGCGACCACCAGGACGCGACGCACTACCCGTTCGCCTGGGCCGTCGAGCCCGCCGAGCGGCTGACGCTCACGGCCGAGTACCGGACCGACCTGTTCGACCCGGCCATGGTCGAGCGGATCTCCGCCGCGATGGTCCGCCTCTTCGAGGCGATGACCGCCGACGCGGGACAGCCGCTCGGCCGGATCGACCTCCTCACCGCCGAGGACCGTCACACCGTCCTGGAGACCTGGAACGACACCGCCCTTCCGGTCGCCCCCGGAACGCCGACGACCGTCCCCGCGCTGTTCGAGGCGCAGGTCGCCGCCGACCCGGACGCCATCGCGGTCGTCTCGGGCCCGGTCACCTGGACCTTCGGCGAACTGAACGACCGCGCGAACCGGCTCGCCCGGCTGCTGGCCGAACACGGCGCCGGACCCGAGGAGATCGTCGCCCTGTCCCTGCCGCGCACCGCGGACCACATGACCGCGATCCTCGGGGTGATGAAGGCGGGTGCGGCCTATCTGCCCATCGACGCGGACCTTCCCGCGGAACGCGTCCTCGCCATGCTCGACGACGCCCGGCCCCGGCTCGTCCTCACCACCGAAGCGCTGGCGGCGCACCTCCCGGACAGCGACGTACCACGACTGACGCTCGACTCGCAGGAGACCGGCCTGCGGCTGGCCGCCCAGTCCCCTGAGAACCCGGCGTCCGCCCCCGACCCCCACCACCCGGCCTACGTCATCCACACCTCGGGCTCCTCCGGCCGCCCCAAGGGAGTCGTGGTCTGCCACCACAGCGTCGTCAACCTCTTCCACAGCCACCGGCGCACCCTCCACGACCTCGCCAAGGACACCACCGGCCGGCGCCGGCTCAGGGTCGGCCACGCCTGGTCGTTCTCCTTCGACGCCTCCTGGCAGCCGCAGCTGTGGCTGCTCGACGGGCACGCCCTGCACATCCTGGACGACGAGACCCGCCGCGACCCGGAGCTCACGTCCGAGGCGATCCGGTCCCAGGGGCTGGACTTCATCGAGGTCACCCCCTCCTTCCTCGCCCAGATGGCCGACACGGGCCTGATCGAGGACGGAGTGTGCCCGCTCGCGGTGGTCGGCGTCGGCGGAGAGGCCGTGCCCGACGCGCTCTGGGCCGAACTCGCGGCGCTGGAGTCCACCGCCGCGTTCAACCTCTACGGCCCCACCGAGGCCACCGTCGACGCCCTCGCCGCCCGCGTCGGAGAGAGCGAACGGCCCCTGGTCGGCCGACCCGTCGGCAACACCCGCGCCTATGTGCTGGACGCGGCCCTGCGGCCCGTACTGCCCGGCGTGACAGGTGAGTTGTACCTCGCGGGGCAGGGCCTGGCCCGCGGCTACCTCGGCCGGCCCGACCTCACCGCCGAGCGGTTCGTCGCCGATCCGTACGGCCCTCCCGGCACCCGGATGTACCGCACCGGAGACCTCGCGCGCTGGAGCGACGACGGACAGCTCGACTACCTCGGGCGCGCCGACGACCAGGTCAAGATCCGCGGCTTCCGCATCGAACTCGCCGAGATCGAGGCCGTCCTGGACCGGCACGCGGACGTGGGACAGGTCGTGGTCGTCGCCCGCGAGGACCGGCCGAGGGTCAAGCAACTGGCCGCCTACGTCGTTCCCGCCGAGGGTGCTGCCACCCCGGACCCGGCCGGACTGCGCGCACATGTGGCCGCCGCGCTTCCGGACTACATGGTCCCGGCCGCTGTACTGATCCTGGACGAGCTGCCGCTGCTGTCCAACGGCAAGCTCGACCGCAAGGCCCTCCCGGTCCCCGAGTTCACCCTCACCGTGGGCGGCCGCAAGCCCGCAAACGACCGGGAACGCACCCTGTGCGTCCAGTTCGCCGAGGTGCTGGGGCTGCCCGAGATCGGCGCCGACGACGACTTCTTCGCCCTCGGCGGCGACAGCATCGTCGCCATGCAACTCGTCAGCCGGGTGCGTGCCGCCGGGCTGCGGGTCACACCGCGCCAGGTCTTCCAGCACCGTACGGTCGCCGCCCTGGCCACCGTCGCGGTGGAACTGGGCCGGGACGCCGGGAGCCCGGCGCACGACGACGGTTCGGGCACCGTGCCGCTGACCCCGATCATGCACGCGCTGCGGGAGCTGGGCGGTCCCATCGCGGGCTACCACCAGGTCGCGTTCGTGCAGACGCCCGCGGCCCTGGACCTGGCCGGCCTGCACGCCGTACTCCAGGCCGTCACCGACCGGCACGATCTGCTGCGCGCCCGCCTGGAGCGGAGCGGCGCCGAGGAGTGGTCGCTCCAGGTGCCCGCGCCGGGCAGCGTGGACCCGGCGTCCTGGCTGTTGCGCGTGGACGTGGCCGACGCCGACGAGCCGGCGCTCCGAGCCGCCGTGGGTGAGCACGCCCGCGCGGCTCAGGACCGCCTCGCCCCGGACGCCGGGCGGATGGTGCAGGGCGTCTGGTTCGACGCGGGCCCCGACACTCCCGGACGACTGCTCCTGCTCGTCCACCACCTGGTCGTCGACGGCGTGTCCTGGCGCATCCTGCTGCCCGACCTGGCCGCCGCCTGGCAGGACGTGACGGCGGGGCGGACCCCGGTCCTCGCCCCCGTCGACCTGTCGTTCCGCCGCTGGTCGCGCCTGCTCGCCGAGCGGGCCGCCGACCCGGCCCGCGAGGACGAACTGCCGCTGTGGACCTCGATCCTGGCCGACGCGCCCGCGCTTCCCGTGACCCGGGTGCTGGACCCGCGGCTCGACGTCACCGCCACCTCGCGGAGCCTGTCCCTCGCCCTGCCCGCGGACGTCACCGCGCCGCTGCTCGGCGGAGTGCCGAGCGTCCTGGGCGCGACGGTGAACGACGTGCTGCTGACCGCCCTGGCCGTGGCCGTCGCCGACTGGCGCGGGCGGCGGAGCGAGGGCGGGGACTCCACCGGCGGAGTGCTGGTGGATCTGGAGGGCCACGGCCGCGAGGAGGAACTCGCGGGCAACGCCGACCTGTCACGCACGGTCGGCTGGTTCACCAGCGTCGTGCCCGTCCGCCTCGATCCCGGCGCGGTCGACCTGGCCAGCGCCCTCGCGGGCGGACCCGCGCTCGACGCGGCGCTGGCCCGGATCCGGGAACACCTGGCGTCCCTCCCGTCGGCGGGTGTCGGTCATGGCCTGCTGCGCCACCTCAATCCGGTCACCGGGCCGGTACTCGCTCGACTCGGCCCCCCGCAGATCGAGTTCAACTACATGGGCCGGTTCGGTGTGCCCGAGGCGACCGACTGGTCGTACGCCCCCGAGGACGACGCGGCGGACCTCGACGGAGATCCGGGGATGCCCCTGAGTCACGCCCTGACCGTCAATGCCCTGACGGAGGACCTTCCCACGGGTCCCGAACTGTCCGCCCACTGGACCTTCGCCCCCGGGGTCCTCCCCGAGGAGTCGGTCCGGGATCTGGCGGAGACCTGGTTCCGCGCGCTGCGCGGCCTCGTGATCCGGGCCGCGTGCCTGGACACCGAAGGGCGGCGGTCCGGTGCCGCCTCACGCTGACCCCCGATGCCCACAAGCCCGATGCCCGCAACCCCAATATCCACAACTCCGCAGCCCACGACCCCGCGGCTCATGATCCACGAGCCCAACCTCCTTATGTCCCGACCCCGCTGACAGATCGTGAGGAAGAGCAGATGACGAACCCGTTCGAGAACCCCGAGGGCCTCTACCGCGTGCTCGTGAACGACGAGGGCCAGTACAGCCTGTGGCCCGACTTCGTCGACGTACCGGTCGGCTGGACCGTCGTGCACGGTCCGGGCCCGCGCCGGCAGTGCCTGGACCACATCGAGACCAACTGGACGGACATGCGCCCCAAGAGCCTGGTGGAGAGCATGAGGCGGACGGGCTGACCCGAGCGATGCTCTGTACGCGACTGACGAACGCGCGCTTCCTGACCATGGACCCCGACCGTCCCGTCGCCCACGAACTCGGCATCTGGCGGGGCCGGATCGTGGGCCTGGACGAGGAGGTGACCTCCCTGCTCGCCCGCCGCGTGGTGGACCTCCAAGGTGCCACCGTGCTGCCCGGATTCATCGACAGCCATGTCCATCTGGCGTGGACCGGCCTCAAGGCGGGCACGCCGAGCATCGCGTCCTGCGACACCGTGGAGGAGGTACTCGCCGTCGTGGGCGCCACCGCGGCACAGGCCCCGGAGGACGGCTGGGTGAACCTCGCGGGATACGACCAGCGGCCGCTGGGCCGCCATCTGACCGCCGTCGAACTGGACAAAGTGAGCGCCGGGCGCAAGGTGTTCGTGATGCACGACTCCGGACACGGCTGCATGGTCAACACCGCCGTCCTGGAGCTGCTGCCCGCCGGTCTCCCGCACGAGGAAGGCTTTCTCGCCGAGGCGGCGATGGGCGTCGCACGGGGACTGCGGCTTCCCCACGCGCAGGAGGATCTCGCGGACGCGATCGGACGCGCCGCCCGGGAGTGTCTGGCGGAGGGAGTGACGGCCTGCGCGGAAGCAGGCATCGCGGGCGCCTTGTTCGGCCACAGCCCGGTCGAACTCGGCGCCTACCAACTCGCCCGCGAAACGGGCCGGTTGCCGCTCCGGGTGCAGCTGATGGTGGCCGCGGACCGACTGCACCCGGTGGTCGCGCACACGTCCGACGGCATCCCCCGCGCCCTCGACCTCGGCCTGCGCACCGGGTTCGGTGACGCGTGGCTGTCCGTGGGAGCCCTCAAGGTCTACACCGACGGCGGCATGATGGCGCGTACGGCGGCACTGACCAGCCCCTACGAAGGGCTGGACCACGCCGGTCAGTTGCAGGACGATCCGGACCTGCTCGCCCGGACCGTCGTCGACGGCCATCTAGCGGGATGGCAGCTCGCCGTCCACGCCATCGGCGACCGGGCGGTCGACGTGGCCCTGGACGCGCTGGAGAGGGCCCAGCGCATCCGGCCGCGCCCGGACGCACGGCACCGCGTCGAGCACGCGGGTCTCGTCCGGCCCGACCAACTGGCCCGGTTCGCCCGGCTCGGAGTGATCGCCGTCGTCCAGCCGAACTTCCTGCGCTCCTTCGGGGACGACTACGCCGCGATCATGGGGGCGGAGCGGGCGCCCTGGCTGTACCGGGGGAGGGGATTCCTGGAGCACGGCGTCACGCTGGTGGGCAGCTCGGACCGTCCCGTGACGGACGGATCCCCTTTGCGGGCCGTCCAGTTCATGGTGGAGCGGGCCTCGGCGTCGGGGCGCGCGATCGGCCCGGACGAGGCCATCACGGTGGAGGAGGCGCTGCGCGCGTACACGGTCGGCGGGGCCTTCGCCTGTCACTGGGAGGACAGCGTGGGAAGCCTCAGGCCGGGGAAGTGCGCCGACCTGGCCGTCCTCGCGGACGACCCGAGAGCCGTGGGGACGTCCCGCATCGGCGACATCGACGTGGTCGCGACATTCGTCGGCGGCCGGGAGACCGAGGAGGCCAGGCTGTGAGCACACGGGCGGACGGCACCGATCCGTACGCGGGTCCGGGTGAAGCGTCACTGGACCCGTTGAGGTGGGTGATCTGGAACTCCCCGACCGAGGTGATGGTGTTCGACCGGGACATCAACGGCCCTGTGCCGATGGAGGACGAGGGAGCCCTGCGCGAGGTGCTGCGCAGGATGCGAGAGGCGGGCGTACCGGAGAGCGACGACTATCCCGGACGCCGCTGCTCCTGAGGGGAGCGCGCCACGAGGTCCGGTGCGGTCTCGCGGTGCAGCGGCTCGCGCGGCACCTGGTCGATGGTGCGCAGGACGCGGTCCGGGCGATCCGAGGCCAGCTGTCGCGCCCACCCAAGTTCAACGGGTGTGGTGCCCCGGTCCGTTGATCGACAGTGCCGCCGGGCTCTGGCAGGGTGAACCGATGCGGATACCCGGACAGGCAGCCAGAGTCGCGGTGCTGGACCCGGCCGGGGCGGTCTTCATGTTCCGGTACGACAACGAGGCAGTCGGCGTCCACTGGGCGTTGCCCGGCGGCGGAATGGATCCGGGCGAGTCGCCGCTCGAAGCGGTCGAGCGCGAGCTGCGCGAGGAGACCGGGTGGAGTGACATCGAGCTCGGCGGCACCCTGTTGTGTCTGTGGGAGCACGACTTCACCCGGGCCGGTGTCCCGGTGCGCCAGCACGAGCACATCTTCCTCGCGTACGGGCCTCGCCGGGACCTGCTGGGCGAACTGGGCGACTCGCACGCGGCGGACGGGATTCTGCGGGCGCGATGGTGGTCGCCGGCCGATCTGTCGGACGCCGCGGAACCCCTGTGGCCCCCGCAACTCCCGGAACTGCTGGCCGCCGTACGACGGGACGGCCCACCCACGACACCCGTCGACCTCGGCTTCGTACCGATCGGGCCCGGCGGCACCGCACCCTGAGCTCAACGGGAGAGGGGCCACGGGGTCCGGCGCGGCACGGCAGGGCGAGGCCGTCCCGCGCCGGGCCGGTGTCGACGCGCCCGAGCGTCAGTACACGTCACGGACATACCGTTTCTCGGCGGCGAGCTGTTTGACGTACGCGGCGGCCCCCTCCGTGCTGTGGCCGCCGTGGGCGGTGGCGATGTCGCGCAGGGCCTGGTCGACGTCCTTGGCCATGCGGGAGGCGTCGCCGCACACGTAGAGGTGCGCTCCCTCCTGGAGCCAGGACCACAACTGGGGGCCGTGTTCGCGAATCCTGTCCTGGACGTAGACCTTGGTGCGCTGGTCGCGGGAGAACGCGGTGTCGAGGCGGGTGAGCGTGCCCTCGGCGAGGAAGGCGGTGAGCTCGTCCTCGTAGTAGAAGTCGGTGGCCCGGTGCTGTTCGCCGAAGAACAGCCAGTTGGGCGCGCGGTGGCCGAGGGCGCGGCGCTCGTGCAGGAAGCCGATGAAGGGGGCGACCCCGGTGCCGGGGCCCACCATCACCATGGGAGTGGCGGGGTCGGCCGGGGGACGGAACCTGGGGGAGGGCTGGACGAAGAGCGGTACGGGTGTGCCGGGGGCCGCGTCGGCGAGAAAGGGCGAGCAGACACCCTGACGCGGTCGCCCGTCCCGGTTCTCGAACCGCACGACCGAGACCGTGAGTGAGACGAGGTGAGGGTCGGTCAGCGGGCTGGAGGATATGGAGTACAGGCGGGGCTGGAGCGGCTTCAGCACGTCGGCCCACTCCTGGGCGCCGACGCGGACCCCGTGTTCGGCGATGACGTCGACGGCCTGGCGGCCCCAGGACCACTTGGCCAGTTCGTCCTTGTTGTCGGGGCGCAGGAGCTTCTTCAGCACCCGGTCGTGGGTGCGTTCGGCGACGAAGCGCAGCAGGTCGGGGGTGATGCGGGTGATGTCCAGCTGCCGGTGCAGTGCCTCGTGGAAGGGGATCTCGCCGGTGCCGTCCAGGCTCACGGCGCTCTCCGGGGCGAGCCCGGTGGTGGCCAGCCATTCGGTGACGAGATCGGGCGAGTTGACGGGGCGTACGCCGAGGGCGTCCCCGGCCTGGTGGACGAGCGGGGTCTCGCTGTCGCGTGTGTCGAAGGTGAAGCGGCGGACCTCCTTGCCCGCTCCGGGCAGACTGAGCAACCGGTTCCCGGTCAGGTGCCCGGTGACGGGCGCCGGTTTCCTCGGCCGGGACGCGGACCATGACGACGGGACGGCGGGCGCCCGAGCCGGGAGATCGGACGCTTGCGTCGGGGACGCGGACGGGGTGACCGGTGCGGGCGTCGGTTCCGCTTCCGTGCCCTCGGTCAGCGAGGTCAGGACCTGGTCGAGCCAGGCCGTGGCCGAGGGCTCGTAGTCGGGTTCGCAATCCGTGCGCGGGGCGAGCCGCACGGCGCCCAGTTCGTCGAGCCGCAGGTCGAGGCGGCGGCCGTGGCCGCAGAAGTCGCCGTAGGAGGAGTCACCGAACGCGAGGACCGCGTAGCGCACGCCGTCCAGGCGGGGTGTGTCGGGCGCGGCCAGGGCGTCCCAGAAGCCCGAGCCGTTGTCGGGGGCGTCACCGTCCCCGAAGGTGCTGGTGA
This sequence comes from Streptomyces sp. NPDC060027, assembly GCF_042737005.1. NCBI lineage: Bacteria > Bacillati > Actinomycetota > Actinomycetes > Kitasatosporales > Streptomycetaceae > Streptomyces > Streptomyces sp. NPDC060027. The sequence continues at coordinate 44,716 of NZ_JBHWVI010000001.1, read as the reverse complement.
TCAGCAGGAGGTCGGCGCCCGCGGGCAGTGACCCGGGGTGTGCGTCGTCCATGTCGACGAGGGTGGCCCTGTGTCCGGTGGTGGTGAGCCGGTCGGCGGCGGCCGCGGCGAACTCCTCGGCGTTGCCGGTCTGCGAGGCCCACAGCACGACGACCTCGCGGACGGGGGCCGCGGGAGTCGTGGCCGGGGGCGGAGTGCCGGGCTCGGCCCGGGAGTACATGCCGGCGAGCACGCCGTTCACCCACAGCGCGTGCTCGGGGCTGAAGGGCGCGCCCGGCGGCAGCACCGGCACGCCGGGCGCGCCCGAGGCGATGCCGGCGAGGAAGCCGATCAGGTACCGGCGCTCGTGCTCGGCCAGCACGGGCGGTGGAGCGGGCTGGAGTCCGAAGGCGTCCGAGGGACCCGCGGGGACGGTGGCATGTGCGAGCGTTTCCTCGGACGCGGGGGTCACCGCCGCGCCGGTGCGGGCGTCCGTCGCGGCTACGGGCGGTGCCGCCACGGACACCGGAGTCGCCACCTTCGTCAGGGACACCGCGCAGACCTTGAACTCCGGCTGGAAGGAGAGAGGGTCGACGGCGTCGCTGGTGACGGCGTTGACGCTGAGGTATTCGCCGAACAGGTCGTTCCAGTGGAAGGGCGCGAAACAGCAGCCCGGTCGTACCCGGTCGGACACCACGGCGGGCAGCACGGCCCGCCCGCGCCGCGACGCGACCTCCACCGAGTCACCGTCGGCGATACCGAGCGTGGCGGCGTCGTCCGGGTGCAGCTCCACGAAGGGTCCCGGGTTGAGCTTGTTGAGTTTGGCGACCTTGCCCGTCTTGGTGAGGGTGTGCCACTGGTGCTGCAACCGTCCGGTGTTCAGGACGTAAGGGTAGTCGTCGTCCGGCATCTCGGCGGCCGGGATGTGCGGGCGGGCGTGGAACACCGCCCGGCCGCTCGCCGTGGGGAAGACCGGACCTCCGCCGTCCTCGTCCACATAGCGGATCGGGTTGCGGTCGGGACCGTCCTCGCGCGCGGCGGGCCACTGCACCGGCGTGGACCGCAGTCGCTCATAGCTCACGCCCCGCAGGTCGTAGCCGGTCTTCGGGTTGTGGGCGCGCTTGATCTCCTCGAAGACCTCTTCCGCGCTGTCGTACGAGAACCCCCGCTCGTATCCCATCGCGCGAGCGACGGCGGCGATGATCCGCCAGTCCGCCATGGCCTCCCCCGGCGGCTCCACCGCGGGCTGTGCGAGGGTGACATTGCGCTCGCTGTTGACGAGGACGCCCTCGGTCTCGGTCCACAGGGCTCCCGGCAGTACGACATCCGCGTACGCGTTGGTCTCCGTCTCGGCGAAGACGTCCTGGGTGACGACGAACTCGGCCCGCTCCAGGCCCTCGATGACCGTCTTGCGGTTGGCCACGGACGCGACGGGGTTGGTGCAGATGATCCAGCACGCCTTGATGTCCCCGTCGGCCATCTTCTGGAACATCTCGATCGTGCCCCGGCCGACCCCGTCCTTGCGGACCGTGCCCGGCGGCAGTTCCCACAGCTCCTCGACGAAGGCACGCTCCTCGTCGACCAGCACGGACCGCTGCCCGGGCAGGCCCGGACCCATGTACCCCATCTCCCGGCCGCCCATGGCGTTCGGCTGACCGGTCAGCGAGAAGGGACCGCTGCCGGGCCGGCAGATCGCGCCGGTCGCCAGATGCAGGTTGACCAGCGCGTTCGTGTTCCAGGTGCCGTGCGTCGACTGGTTGAGGCCCATGGTCCAGCAGCTCATCCATTCCCCGGCCTCGCCGATGAGCCGGGCCGCCTCGCGGATGTCCTCCTCCGGGACGCCGGTGATGTCGGCGACCTCGGCGGGCGGGTAGTCGGCCAGGAACTCCGGCATCGCCTTCCACCCCTCGGTGTGCGCGGCGATGAACTCGGGGTCGGTGTGCCCGTTCTCGTACAGCAGGTGCAGCAGGCCGTTGAGCAGCGCCAGGTCCGTTCCCGGCCGGACGGGCAGGAACAGGTCCGCCTTGTCGGCGGTCGCGCTGCGCCGAGGGTCGACGACGATCAGCTTGGCGCCGCCCGACTTGACCCGGTCCATCATCCTGAGGAAGAGGATGGGGTGGCAGTCGGCCATGTTGGAGCCGATCACGAAGAAGACGTCGGCGTGCTCGAAGTCCTGGTACGAGCCGGGCGGGCCGTCCGCGCCCAGCGACAGCTTGTATCCGGTGCCCGCACTGGCCATGCACAGCCGGGAGTTCGACTCGATCTGGTTGGTCCGTACGAAGCCCTTGGCCAGCTTGTTCGCCAGGTACTGGGCCTCCAGACTCAGCTGCCCGGAGACGTAGAACGCGAAGGCGTCCGGGCCGTGCTCGTCGATCACCGCCCGGAGCCGCCGCGCGGTCTCGGCGATCGCGGCGTCCACCGGGGCGGGCTCGGCCTCCGCCCCCCGCTCGGCCCGCACGAGGGCGGAGGCCAGCCGCCCGGGGGCGGCGAGCATGTCGGCCGTGGTCGCGCCCTTGGTGCACAGGCGCCCGAAGTTGGCGGGGTGTGTCTTGTCACCGGACGCCTTCAGGACCGTACGCCGCCCGTCGGGGCCCCTTCCGATGTCGAGGACCATCCCGCAGCCGACACCGCAGTACGAGCAGACCGTCCGTACCTGCTGGGTGGTCGTGGTCACGAGCGGCCCCTCCGTGTGATCGGTTCCTTCCTCCACCGACGCTACGAAGATCCCATTACACGGGTGTCACACCGCCCGCTCACCAGGGGTTACGCGCTCCACACAGCTGTGCCGCGGGGCTTGTGAGGAGGAGGGCCGCTCCTCACCCGCGCGGGACGCGGGACAGGCTCGCGGGGCGTCGGGGAACGAGTCGTGGCGGCTCCGCTCCCGGCTCGGTGAGAGCGAGCAGGGTCGGGTGGTCGGGGGAGAGAGCGCAGGCGGGGTCGGTGCGCGCGGGGTCGCCGGTGAGGGCGTACGCCTGGCAGCGGCAGCCGCCGAAGTCCTCGGTGCGCCGGTCGCAGGTGCGGCAGGGCGAGGGCATCCAGTCGGTGCCGCGATAGCGCTTGAAGGCGGGTGATTCCTCCCAGATCCAGCGCAGCGGCCGGTCGAGGACGCTCGGCGGGGCGAGGTCGGGCAGGGCGGCCGCCGCGGGGCAGGGCAGGGTGGTCCCGTCGGGTGTGACGGTGAGCGAGACGGCTCCCCAGCCGCCCATGCACGGTTTGGGGGTGCCGGAGAAGTAGTCGGGCACCACCCAGGTGATGTCGAGGTCGCTGCCCAGGAGTGTTCTGAGGCGCTCCACTTCGGACACCGCACGGGCCAGCTGGTCCCGGGTCGGCATGAGCGCGGCGCGGTTGAGCAGCCCCCAGCCGTAGAACTGGGTGTTGGCCAGTTCGATCCGTTCCGCGCCCCAGGCGACGGCCAGCTCGATGAGCCCGGCCACGGCTTCGAGGTTGTGGCGGTGCAGCACGACGTTGAGGCCCAACGGCAGGCCGCGCTCCCGGACGCGACGGGCCGCGTCCCGCTTGGCGCCGAAGGAGCGTCGACCGGCGATCTCGTCGGACCGTGCCGGGTCCGCGTGCTGGACGGACAACTGGACGCTGTGCAGTCCGGCGTTCACCAGGGCGTCGGCGCGTTCCTCGGACAGTCCCACACCGCTGGTCACCAGCTGGGTGTACAGCCCGGCGTCCACGGCGGCCCGGGTGATCTCCTCCAGGTCACGGCGCAGGAGGGGTTCGCCGCCGGAGAGGTGGGTGTGCAGCACGCCGAGTCCGGTCGCTTGGCGGAAGACGTCGGCCCAGTCGGCCGTGGTGAGTTCGCGTGAACGGCGTGTCAGCTCCGTGGGGTTGGAACAGTATCCGCACTGCAGGGGGCAGGCGTGGGTGAGTTCGGCCAGCAGGGCCCAGGGCGGAGCGGGTGTCGTCATCGCAGGCAGCCTTCCTTGCGCAGCCGGTCGAGGAAGGAGACGACGTCGTCGGCGACGACGCGCTCCGGGTGCCCGGCGGTGAGGTGTCCGACGATCTCGTCGACGGTACGGTCGCCGTCGCACAGATCGAGGACCGCGCGCCCCGAGCCGTGCAGGACGACGACCCGTTCGGGAAGCAGCAGGACCTCCGTGTCGCGGGTCCGGTCGTGGCGCAGCAGCGCGGACGCAGGCAGCCGGGGCCGCCAGGACGTGTCGCCGGTCATCGGGGTGCCCTCCGCACGCCCGCACCCTCGACACTGTCCAGCAGGGTCCACAGCACGTCGCACTTGAAGGACAGCGCCGAGAGCGCCCGCTCCTGTCGGCTCCGCGTCACCGCCCATTCCTTCACCCAGGTCAGCGCCTCGGTGCCGTCGCGACGCCCTTGAGGGACGCGGCTGCGGAAGTAGGACAGGCCGGCGGAGTCGATCCACGGGTAGTGCACGGGGAAGCGTTCCAGCCGCGTCAGCATGATGGAGGGGGCGCACAGTTCCGTGAGGGACGAGGCCACCGCCTCCAGCGCGCTGCCGTTGCGGCAGAAGTTGACGTATCCGTCCACGGCCAGACGGACACCCGGGAGGAGGCGTTCGTGCCTCAGCAACTCGTCGCGGCTCAGCCCGACCGCCTCCCCCAGGCGCAGCCATCTCTCGATTCCGCCCTCGCCCTCGACCAGGCCGTCGTGATCCTGGATGCGCCTCAGCCAGGAGCGGCGTTGGGCGGGTGTGGGGAGCTTGGCGAGGATGAGAGCGTCCTTGACGGGGATGTTGCACTGGTAGTAGAAGCGGTTCGCCACCCAGCCGCGCAGTTCGTCCGGACTCAACTCGCCTTCGTGCATGCGCCGGTTGAACGGATGGCGGTCGTGGTAGCGGCTCTGTGCGAGTTCGCGCAGCCTGCTCTCCAGCTCGCCCTCCCGCCATGGTGCCGGTCGGTCGGTGTGACGGAATGCGGTGGCGGTCGACTCGGAGGCGGACGTGGTCACAGGGACATCACCATCCTGTCTTCGGCCACCCGCAGGCCGAGACCGGCGAGGCGTTCGCGCTCGGGTGCGCCGGGGTCGGCCAGCGGGTTGGTGTTGTTGAGGTGGGTGTAATACACCTGCGCGGCCGTCCCTTGCAGGCGCAGCGCGGTGCCTTCGGGGCCGTCGACGGGCAGATGGCCCATCGCCGACGCGGTGCGTCGCGAGATGCCGGTCCGCCGGGGTTCGTCCTCGTCCAGGAAGGTGCCGTCGATCAGGACGCGGTCGGTCCGCGCGATCTCCGAGCCGAGGGCGTCGCTCCAGGCGGCGAGGGCCGGCGCGTACAGGGCCCTCGCGCCGGTGACGGGATCCCTCAGCAGGAGGGCCACGCTCCAGGCGGGGTGCGCGGGTTCGTCCGCCGCGTACCGCGGGCGCTTGGGGGAGAGGGGCAGTGCGCTCACGTCGAGGCCCGCGATGCCGGCAGGTCGTCCCGCGCCGGCGATCGGGAGGTCGTGCCAGGTCAGCGTGGTGTACGGGGACAGGATGTCGGTCAGATGCAGGCGGGCGGTCAGGGCCAGGCGTACGGGGCTCGTGCACCAGACGTCGATGCGCGATGCCTCTCGTAGGCGCAACAGGCCAAGTGTGTGGTCCAGTTCGGCGTCGGTGAGGACGACGCGGACCACCGGGGTGCGCTCCTGGCCCGTGTCGGGCCGCAGTCCGGGGTGGCTCTCGAGTTGCTCCGCGACGTCCGGCGTGGCATTGGCGAGGAACCAGGTGTGCGGATCCGTTCCGTGGACGGCGAGCCCGTCGTGCAGACGGCGGCGCGAGGGGGCCTGGCGTGCCCCGGCACAGCCGGGGCACGCACAGTTCCACTGGGGGAGGCCACCGCCGGCCGCTGTACCGAGGATGCGCAGCAGCACGGCGGATGCCTATTTCTTGCGCAGCGAGTAGGCGGTGACTTCGAGCGCGGTGTCGACCACGGTGAAGTCGGGGGTCTGCCAGCTGCCGGACGGCTTCTCGGGAGGCTGGGGCACGTGCCGGGTGCGGATTTCGTCGTGCATGAGGCTGCCTTTCGATGGTGGGTGAGAGGGCGGTCGCGGGGGGCGAGGAACCTCCCCCGGACCCCGGCCGCCGCCGCGGTGGCGGCGCCGGACGTCACTTGCAGAACGGTGTCCTGCCCATGGCGGACTTGATGCCGCCGAGGATCAACCGCTGGAATTCGGCGGCCCCGGCGAACGAACCGTCGGTGCTGAAGTCCCTGGCGTCGTGCCCGAGGGTCGTCAGCCAGGCACGGCCGCCGTCGTAGTACTGGCACCACGCGACCGGGTGGTCCTCTCCGTGCCCGGGGTGCTTGTAGTTCCCCGTCACGCCCTTGACCAGGGTGCTCTCGTCGACTTCGGCGAGGACACGGACCCGCGTCGGGGCGGGGACGAGGTTGTACCACTCGTCGGAGAAGGTCCACTTGGACGGCAGCGACTTGGTGGAGACGTCCTTGTGGTTCACGGTGCGCACCGTGCCCGACTGCTCGGGGCCGTGGTCGTAGAAGTTGGCGTTGCCCAACAGGCCTTCGTACCAGGGCCAGTTGTACTCAGTGCCGAAGGCGTTGTGGATGCCGACGAAACCACCGCCGCCGCGGATGTACTGGCGCAGCGAGGTCTGGGCCGCGTCGTCGAGGGTGTCCCGGCTGGTGGAGTAGAAGATGACGGCGTTGTACTTGAACAGGGTCGCGGGAGACGCGAGTTGGGTGACGTCCTCGGTGTGGTCGACCTGGAAGCCGTTGTCCGCGCCCATCTTCAGCAGAGCCTTCTGTACGACGTTGGCGTCGGTGACCGGGGGATTGAGTCCGGAGGCCGTCGCGGGGCCGAGGTTGGCGTGGCGGGGGCCGGCGGTTCGGGTGTACAGCAGGACCTTGAAGCCCTTGGAGGCGTCGAAGTTGCCCCAGTCGTGGTAGCAGCGGGTGTCCACGCCGCGGCACACGCCGTAGTCCGGGTCGCCGAGTTCCTGGGCGCCCTGGCCGACGCGGCCCTGGGCCACGCTGAGGGTGCCGGTCGCGATCAGCACGACCGTGACGCCGAGCGTGCCGACCGCGCCGGTCAGCGCCGCGTGCAGGGGCCGAATGCGCCGTCTTGTTCCGGGTGTTGTCGTCATGAAGCCGTCCTTGCCGCAGAGATGTGGAGGCGGAGGGAGGTGCGGGAGCGGGCGAGGGCCTCGCTCCGAGGCGCGCGGTGCCGGTCTCGGGTACCGGGCGAGTGCTGTCGTGCCGTGGGGCGGGGTGACGTTGCCAGGAGGGCGGCTACTTGACGACGATCTTTCCGGTGCTCTGCGGGGCGATCGGGTCGTTGTAGAAGTACTCGCCAGGTGTGTCGAAGGTGTAGGTGTACGACTGGCCCGGCATCAGCAGCCCGGTGTCGAACTCGGCCTCGAAGAAGGCGACGGCGCCGTGTGCGGACCTGTTGTCCGCGGGGTTCGTGAAGGTGACGGCCGTGCCCTTGGCGATGCTCAGGTGCTGCGGGGACATCGCGTTCTGGCCCACGAGGTTCTCGGCGACGCCCGGGGCGTTCTTCGCGCTGTCCCAGATGCGTCCCAGCGTCACCGTGTTGTGGGCTGTCTCGCCGGTGACCGGGGCGCTGCGGATCTGGTTGCGCCGGGACGGCGGGGTGGGGGCCGGGGCGGGCCCGACGCTGCCGCCGAGCTTGAAGGCCCACAGGTGGTCGCCCTTGGGGATGTCCGGGTAGGGAAGCCCGTTGCCGCCGGCGAGCACCGCGATGTACTGCTCGCCGTCGATCTCGTACGTCAGGGGGCTGGTGTTGACGCCCGCTCCGCACTGCCAGGTCCACAGTTCGCTGCCGTCGCGGTCGTCGAGGGCGGTGAGGATGCCGTCGGGCCGGCCCTGGAAGAGGACGCCGCCGGCCGTGCTGAGGACGCCGTTGCCGTGGGCGAGCGACCACGCGCCCTCCTGGCGCCAGGTGACGGTGTTGGTACGGGGGTCGACGGCGGCGAGTCCCCCGGCGAAGTACTCGCCGAGCGGGCGCGCGGTGTTGACCCGGCCGCCGTGGGTGTTGGAGTAGGCGGAGTTGATCAGGCCGTAGCCGACGTAGACCAGGCCGGTGCGGTGACTGAAGGAGGGGGACGACCAGTCGGCGCCGCCGCCCGCGCCCGGGAAGATGATGGTGGCGCGGTCCCAATGGGCCTCGAAGAGACCGCCGGTGGGGTAGAACGGCACCGGCCGGGTGGCCTTGTCGAGGCGGGGCTCGGTCTCCACGAACGGCTCGCCGCCCGGGAAGGGCTGGGTGGGTGAGGTCTTCTGGGCCGCGTGCTGCGGTACGGGCCGTTCCTCCATGCCGTGGACGGGCTTGCCGGTCGCGCGGTCGAGGATGTAGTACATGCCGGTCTTGCTGCCGTAGACGACGACCCGCTGCTTCCTGCCCTTGACCAGGATGTCGGCGAGGACGGGTGACATGACGCCGTCGTAGTCCCAGATGTCGTGGTGGACGGACTGGAAGTGCCAGCGCCGCTTGCCGGTCTTGGCGTCGATGGCGACGAGGGAGTTGGCGAACAGGTTGTCACCGCCCCGGCCGGAGCCGTCCGTGCGGGGATAGGGGTTGCCGAACGTCCAGTAGACGAGGCCGAGTTCAGGGTCGACGGCCGGGTGGATCCAGCACACCGCGCCGCCGGTCTTCCAGGAGTCGCCCTCCCACGTGTCGTGGCCGTACTCGCCGGGCCCGGGGGTTCCCCAGAAGGTCCAGGTGACCTCACCGGTCGAGGCGTCGAGGGCGTAGGCACGGCCTCGCGCGCCGGCGGTGCTGCCCTGGGTGCCGATATAGACGAGCCCGTCCCAGTAGACGACCGCTCCGGCCAGGCCCCCCTTGCTGCCGCCGCACTGACCGCTCGCCGGATCGCAGTCGGGGTCGCCCTGGTCCTCGACGAGCAGTTCGCGGGACCAGACGACAGCGCCGGTCTTCTGGTCGAGGGCGTGGACCTTGTTGTCGCCGGAGATGGTGAAGGCCAGGCCGCGGCCCAGGGCGAGACCGCGCATGTTGGTGGTCTCGGTGCCGATGCCGGTCTTCCACCTGACGTTCCCGGTGCGGCCGTCGACGGCGAACACGTTCTGCTGCGTGGTGGCGAGGTAGAGGATGCCGTTCTGGGCGATCACGGCGCACTGCTGGTGGGTGGCCGTGGAGCCGTTCTCCAGGTTGATGTGCCAAGCGCCGCCCAGCTTGCGGACGTTGTCGGCGGTGATCCTCTTGAGCGAGGAGTGGTTCTGGTTGCCGAGGTTGCCACCGGCCTTGGGGAAGTCGGCGCCCGTGGCGGCGTGCGACTGGTGGGGTACCGGGCGTCCCAGGGTGTCCGGCTCCGCGGCCTCGGCGTTGGTGCCGTTGATCAGTGAGACGGTGGCCGCCGTCCCGGCAGCGGTCGAGGTGAGGAAACTGCGTCTGTCCATGGTCCCTCTTTCGTGACGGATGCCTGACGGACTCGTCAGTGACGGGCGGGCCGGACGAGTCCCAGGTGGGGGGAGGGAGAGGCGGGGCGGATCATGGTCCGCTGTACGGTTCGAGTGGTCCGTACCGTGGTTGCCGATCGGCGGAAAGCTACGTTAGGGATGCGGCGAGGGTGTGACAAGAGGCGTGACGCGGATTGTTCACGCGTCCGTGGCACGCTGCAGTCGGGCCGGCAGCACGTTGCGCGGGACGGGGCCCTTGTTGCGCAGGCCCAGTTGGCTCTCCTCCCAGGCGTGGGCGAGGATCCCCACGGAGCGGCTGAGAACGAACAGGCCGCGGGCGAGCGGGGCGGAGAAGCCCAGCTCCGCGTAGATGACGGCCGTCGCGCCGTCGATGTTCATCGGGACCGGCCGGGCGCCCGTGCGGCGGCGCCGCAGCGCCTCCTCGACGGCGAGCGCGGCCCGGAGGTGGTCGCCGCCGACGATGCCGTCGGTGACCGCCTGGTGGACCAGACCGAGCAGCGGGTCGCGGCGTGGGTCGACCGGGTGGAAGCGGTGCCCGAAGCCGGGCAGGTACCGGGAGCGGCTCTGCCATCGGGTCATGACGTCCAGGGCCGCGTCGTTCCAGTCCTGGCCGTTCCTGTGGAGGTCGCAGATGTCGTCGAGCATCTCGACACACTGCTGGCCCGCTCCGCCGTGCGAGTCGCCGAGCATGTTCACGCCGGTGGCGATCGCGTTGTTGAGCCCCACTCCACAGGTCGCGGCCATCCGTGCCGCCGCGATGGACGGCGCCTGGGGGCCGTGGTCGACGCCGGCGACCAACGCGGCCTCCAGCAGGGCTGATTCGCGCGCCGAGGGCATGGTGCCGCGCAGCAGCAGCCAGATGACGTCCACGAGACTCGCGCTGCCGATGAGTTCCTGGACCGGCCGGTCACGGAGTTCGATGCTGCCCGGCTCGATGTGGCTGACCGCCGTGGCCCACCACAGAGCCGCCTCGTCCTGAGGGGTGCTCATTTGGTCGTGGCCCCTCCAGCGGCAGCCGCGGCCGAAGCGGCCCAGCGTCGCGCCAACTCCCGCCGTTCGGGATTGTGTTCACCGAGCAGGGGTGGGGGAGTGGGGGGAACGAAGGCCTCTCCGTCGACCAGGACGCCGCTGCCCACCACCCTCAACGGCTGCCCCGGACGGCCCGGATGGCTCAGCTCGGTGACGAAGTTCCGGTATTCCAGCTGTGGTTGCTCCAGCGCTTGGGGCACGGTCAGCACCCGGGCGGCGGGGACGCCGGCCGCGTTCAGTTCACGCACCCAGTCGGCGGCCGGGCGTGCGGCCAGGGCCCGGTCCAGGGCGGCGTTCAGTTCCGCCCGGTGGAGCTTGCGCTGCTCCCGTTCGCCGAACCGGGGGTCCGCGATCAGTTCGGGGGCGCCCGCCAGTCGGCACAGGGTCTCGAACTGGCGCTGCTGGTTGGCGGCGATGTTCAGCGGGCCGTCGAGTGCGTGGAAGGTCCCGGAGGGAGCCGCGGTGGGATTCTGGTCGCCCAGGGGTTGCGGCGGGATGCCGCTGACGAGGTAGTTGGAGACCGCCCAGCCCATGGTGGACAGCGACGCCTCCAGCATGGACACATCGAGTCTGCAGCCGGCTCCGGTGCGCTCGCGGTGCAGCAGCGCGGAGCTGATGGCGAACGCCGCCATCAGTCCTCCCGTGGTGTCGCACACCGGGAAACCGATCCGCTGGGGCGCGGTCTGCGGGGTGCCGGTCACGCTCATCATGCCCGCCAGGCCCTGGACGATCTGGTCGTAGGCGGGGGCGTCGCTCATCGGGCCGCTGTGCCCGAAGCCCGAGATGGAGCAGTAGACGAGGCGTTCGTTGAGCTGGGCGAGGCGATCGGCGCCGTAGCCCATCCGGTCGAGGACACCCGCCCGGAAGTTCTCGAGCAGGACGTCCGCGCCGGTGAGGAGGTCCTCGAAGAGAGCCCGGTCGGCGGCGTCCTTGAGGTCGAGCTCGACGGACTTCTTGCCCGCGTTCTGGGCGAGGAACGATGCCCCGACGCCGTCACGGTTGAGTCCGGCATCGGGGCCCAGGCCGCGGGCGAGGTCTCCCTGTCCGGGGCGCTCGATCTTGACCACTTCGGCGCCCATGAGCATGAGCTGATAGCTGCAGTAGGGCCCGGCCAGCACGTTCGTGAGATCCAGAACGCGTATTCCATCGAGTGGTCGAACGTGCATGTGACGGCTCCTTCCGGGGCGCCGCGCGCGGCGCCGCTGCGGGGGTGTCGATTAGGTGCGCGGCCCCAGGGGGTGGTGGAAACCCTGCGACGCGATGCGGGCGGCGATGTCCAGCAGGTCGCTCGCGAAGTCCTCGGTGGCCCGCTGCGGGATGCGAGCGCTCGGCCCGCTGAGGGAGAGCGAGGCGACCACGACACCCGACTGGGTACGGATGGGCACGGCGACGGCCGTGAGGCCGATGTCGCGCTCGCCGTGGCTGACCGCGAAGCCGCGGTCGGCGGCTTCGTCGGCCCACAGACGCAGTTGCTGGGTGTGCGCCACTCCGTGGGGTGAGTCGGCCGCGATCCGCTGGAGGAGGCCGTCGGTCGCGCCGATGAGCAGCACCTTGGACGAGGCGCCCGCCCAGAGCGGCAGTTCGTCGCCCACCCGGACCACGTGCCGCAGGGGCTGCGGGCTCTCCTGCTGGGCGACGCACACCCGGTGGATGTCGCGGCGGATCATCAGATTCGCCGTCTCACCCCGCCGGTCCACCAGCTCACGCAGCAGCTTCTGCGTGTCGGGCGGCAACTCCCAGCTCGTGTGCGCCAGATGGGCCCACCGCCACAGGCCCGGGCCGGCCGTGTAGCCGCCCGGCGTCGCCCACAGCAGGCCGTACTGCTCCAGCGTCTGGACCAGGCGTACGACGGTCGTCTTGGGCAGGCCGGTGGCATCGACCATGTCCTTCAGCGGGACAGTGGGCTGATCTTCGGTCAGCAGCGACAGGATGTCCAGAGCGCGCCGCACACTGCGTACGCCGCCCTGTCCTTGTTCCGCGTCCACGTTCTCTCCTTCGTGCGTGGGCAACCGCCGAGGCCCGCCCTGCGGGCTCGACACCTGGAGCGACAGCTTCTACCAGCGCGGCTCTCTTGGAAAACCACTGGTTTCAACTTCCTTGCGCCGACCTATTGCCACGGCCTTCTGGCGCCCGTACGTTACACGCCAGTCCACAGAGCAGTCCACGAAAACCACTAGATGGTTTTTTCTGGAGACGTGATGCTGCAAGACCTCCTCAAGGCCGCCGACGAGAACGACATCGTCGAGGCACCTCCCTACCTGTCGGGTTCATGGGGCGGCGCCGGCCCGCCCCTGGATCGCACCGGCCCCTACCTGCGGCGCACCGTCAGCCGCGCGTCCACCGCGACGGCCGACGAGATCGGCACCGCGGTCACCAGGGCCGGCCTGTACGCCCGGCAGACGGCCTCCCTCGCCCCCGCCGTCCGGGCCGACATCCTGGAGACGGCTTCGCGCAACACCACGGCCCATCGCGACCGGCTCGCCCGGTTGCTGGCACTGGAGCTGGGCAAGCCGCTCAAGGACGGCCGCACCGAGATCGACCGTGTCGCCTCCACCTTCGCCGTCTGCGCGGCCGAGGCCCGCCGCATCGACGGCGAGACACTGCCCGTGGCCGGCTGGAACACCGGCATCGGCAACACCGCCTTCACCTATCGGGCACCGGCCGGCGTGGCCCTGGCGATCACCCCGTTCAACGCCCCCGCCAATCTGCTCGCCCACAAACTGGGCGCCTCCTTCGCGGCGGGCAACACCACACTGGTCAAAGCCCCGCCACAGGCCCCGGCCGCCTCCGCCGCCGTCGTCGCCCTGCTCCTGGACAGCGGCATGCCCCACCAGGCGGTCCAGCTCCTGCACGGCGGGGGAGAGGTCGGCGCCGCCCTGTGCGCGGCCGACGAGGTCAGCGTCATCAGCTTCACCGGCAGCGCCGCCACCGGCACCGCCGTGGCCCGCGCCGCGGGCGCCAAACGGCTCGCGCTCGAACTGGGCGGGAACGCCGCCACCGTCGTCTGCGAGGACGCCGACGCCGCGACCGCGGCTCAGGTGTGCGCCCGCACCGGCTACAGCAACTCCGGCCAGAGCTGCATCTCCGTCCAGCGCGTGTACGTCCACCGCACCCGCTACGTGGAGTTCCTCGACGCGTTCACCGCGGCGGTCGACGCGCTCGTCGTCGGAGACCCACTCCTGGAGACCACCGACGTCGGCTCCATGGTCGACGAGAACGCGGCCGAACGCGTGGTGCGCTGGGCCGAGGAAGCGCGCCGCCTGGGCGCGAGCGTCATCCGCGGCGGGACCCGCGACGGTGCCACGGCCGCACCCACCATCGTCGCGGACCCACCCGCCCACGCCTCCGTCGTCGTGCACGAGGTGTTCGGCGCACTGGTGGCCGTGCTGCCCTTCGACGACTTCGACACCGTCGTCGATCAGTGCAACACCAGCCGGTACGGCCTGCAGGCAGGCCTCTTCACCCAGGACATCACCCGCATCGTCACCGCCTGGCGGCGCCTGGAGGTCGGCGCACTCATCGTCAACGGATCGTCCAACTTCCGCCTCGACCATGTGCCCTTCGGCGGTGTGAAGGACTCCGGCTTCGGCCGTGAGGCTCCCCGCTGGCTCATCGACGACTACACGGTCGTCAAGACCCTCATGCTGCGCGGCCTGTCCGTCTGGGGCGACAGCCGTGAGCTGCCCAAGGAGAACCCGTGACCACCGTGACCGCCGCCGAAGCACTCGTCGGCCAACTCGAGTCCTACGGCGTCGAATACGTCTTCGGGACCTGTGGACACACCAACATCGCCCTGCTCGACGCGCTCGGCCCGAGCCCGATCGAATTCGTGATCGCCCGGCACGAGCAGGCCGCCGCCCACGCCGCCGACGGCTACGCCCGCGCCACCGGACGTCCGGGGGTCCTGCTCACCCACGTCGGACCCGGCATGATGAACGCCGTCACCGGTGTCGCCACGGCCGCCCTGGACTCCATCCCGCTGGTCGTCATCACCGGCGACATCCCCTCCTACTACTACGGGCGCCACCCGCACCAGGAGGTCAATCTCCACGCCGACGCCGACCAGACGGCCATCTACCGGCCGTTCTGCAAGCGCACATGGGAGGTGCAACGCGCGCAGGACCTGCCGCGCGTCACCGAACGGGCCTTCTTCACCGCCACCAGCGGCCGCCCCGGCACCGTCCTGATCAACATTCCCATGGACCTGTTCAACCGGCCCGTGCCGCCCTACGCCGGAGACCACCCGCTGCCCGGCCACCTCAGCCGGCCCGGACTGGACGCGCCGACGGCCGACCGGATCGCCGAAGCCCTGCTGGAGGCGGAGCGCCCGCTGATCTACTTCGGCGGCGGCCTGCGCGGTCCCGACGCCCGCGCCGAGCTGCTGGCCCTGGCCGAACACCTCGACATCCCGCTCGCCCATTCCCTGATGGGCAAGGGAGTCGTCGCCGACCGGCATCCGCTGCTGCTGGGCATGCCCGGCTTCTGGGGCCTCGCGACCACACACGAACACACCAAGGGAGCGGACGTCGTCCTCGCCCTGGCCACCAGGTTCGCCGAGACCGACGCCAGCTCCTGGGACGCCACCCACACCTGGAACTTCCCGCCCAGCCGGCTCATCCAGATCGACATCGACCCCGCGGAGATCGGCCGCAACTACCCGGTCCACATCGGTGCCGTCGCCGACGTACACCTCGCCCTCGAAGGAATCGCCGCCGCGGTCCGCGTCCGGCAGACCACCGCTCGCACCCGCCCCGGACTGCGCGAAGGCATCGCCGCCGCACGCGCCGGTGTCTTCGAGACGGCACGGGAAGCCGGGCGCAGCGACACCTTCCCGCTGCGCCCGCAGCGCATCCTGACGGACCTGCGCGAGGCGCTGCCCGACGACGCCGTCCTCGTCACCGACGTGGGCTGGAACAAGAACGGCGTCGCCCAGTGCTACGAACTGCCGGAGCAGGGACGCTTCATCACGCCCGGCGGCGCCTCCACCATGGGCTTCGGCCCCGCCGCGGCCGTCGGCGTGCAGATCGCCCAGCCCGACCGCGTCGTGGTCGCGCTGATCGGCGACGGCGGCATGAGCGCCCAACTGCCCGCCGTGCCCATGGCTGTGGAACAGGGCGCGCCCGTCATCTTCGTGGTCATGAACAACCGCGCCCACGGCACCATCGCCGACCTGCAGGCCTCGTCCTTCGGCCGCTCCTACGGCTGCGAGTTCACCGACGCCGAAGGCCGGCCCTACAGCCCCGACTTCGCCCGGTACGGCGAATCCTGCGGCGCCGACGGCTACACCGTGAACGCGCCCGACGATCTGCGCAAGGCACTCGAGGACGCCGTCGCCCGCCGCCGTCCTGCCGTACTCGACGTGCCGATGGTCAACGAACCCGTGCCCACGCCAGGGCACTGGAACATCAAGGACATCTACGCCGGACACTTCCCGTCCGACGCCGCCTGACCGGTGCGGCCACAAGGCCGCGACCCCGCAGCGCCGTTACCGCGTCTCACCCTGGCTCCGCAGGACCGCCACAACGTCGTACCGCCGCACCGACACCGCCGATCCTGCCGACCCGCCGGAGCGCACCGCACAGCACCGCACCGGACCGCCCCCCACGGCAGGTCGCCGGAGAAGCGTCGCCTCCCCCCACCCCCTTCCCGCCCGCCCACCGTCCTCCACGAGGTGACCCATGTCCCGCTCCTCCCGCTCCTCCCGCCGCTTCCGCCCCTCCGCGCCACGCACCGCGCTCGTCGGAGTGATCGCCCTGGCCGCGGCCCTGTCCGCCTGCAGCGCACCCGGCGAGTCCGACAACGAGGCGAAGTCCGACTCGGGGCCCATCAAGATCGCCGTCGTCAACGCCCGCAGCGGACAGCTCTCCTCGCTGGGCGAATGGGAGTACAAGGGCGCCAAGCTCGCCATCGACGAGTGGAACAAGAAGGGCGGCATCGACGGCCGCAAGATCCAGCTGAAGTCCTTCGACGACCAGGGGGACCCCACCACGGGCACCAACCTGGCTCGCAAGATCGACAGCGAGCACTACATCGCCATGATCGGCACCGCGGAGAGCGCCGTCACCATCGCCATGGCGCCCGTGCTGAAGCAGGCGGAGATACCGAACATCACCTCCGGCCAGGCCGACGCCCTCGTCGACCAGAAGAGCGAGTTCCTCTTCCTGAACGGCCCGACCAGCACGACCTACGACAGCACGCTGGCGCAGTACCTCGTGCAGAACAAGGGCTTCAAGAAGATCGCGATGATCACCAACAACGGCTCCTTCGGCAAGGGCGAGCACGACGCCTTCGCCAAGGCCGCCAAGGATCTCGGCGTCACCCCCGTCACCGACCAGGTCGTCACCACCGACCAGAAGGAATTCAGCGCCGCGCTCACCGCGATCCGCTCCAAGAAGCCGCAGGCCATCTTCATCGGCTCGGAAGAGGTCGAGGCGGGCCTGATCGTCAAGCAGGCCCGGGACCTGGGCATCACCGCCCCGTTCGCGGGCGCGGCCCCCCAGGGAACCCCGGTCTTCATCGACACCGCCGGCAAGACCGCCGTCGAGGGAACCATCGTCAGTTCCCCCTACCTCGGCAACGACATCAGCCCCGCCGCCCAGAAGTTCGCGGCCGCCTACAAGGCCGCCTACGGCGAGGACGCCGAACTGCACGGCGCCAAGGCCTACGACGGCACCACCATCCTGCTCACCGCCCTCAGGAACAGCGGTGTCGCCACGGGCAAGAAGCTCGCCGACGCCATCCGCTCGACCGACCACGACGGGCTGCTCGGCCAGTTCCGGTACGGCCCCGAGGGCGTCGGCATCACCAAGACGACCATCGGTGTCATCCAGGACGGCAAGCTCGTCGAGCAGAAGTGAGAACGACGTGCAGGACACCCTTCAGACCCTCGTCGGCGGCCTCAGTCTCGGCGCCGTCTACGCCCTGGTCGCCATGGGCTTCTCCCTGGTGTACCGCACCATGGGCCTGGTCAACTTCGCCCACGCCGACATCGCCATGATCGGCGCGTACGCCGCCTCCACCTTCTACCTCACCTCCAGACTTCCCTTCGCCGTGGCCATGGCGCTGGCCATCATCATCACCGGCGTGATCGGGCTGGTCATCGAACGTGTCCTGCGGCCCCTGGAGAACAAGGACTTCGACCTGATGCTGATCGGGACGATCGGCTTCGGCATCGTCCTGCAGGCGCTGGCCGTCATCATCTGGGGCACCACGGGCCGAGCCGTTCCCTCGCCACTGCGATCCGCCCCGCTGGACATCCTCGGCATCCGCGTCCGCACCTACGACCTCCTCGTCATGGCCGTCGCCGCACTGGCTGTCGTCGCCCTCGCCCTCTTCCTCTCCCGCACCAAACGCGGAGCGGCCATGCAGGCCGTGGCGATGGACCACGACGCGGCCACCGCGGTCGGCATCGACGTCGGCCGCAGCAACGCCCTCGCCTTCGCCATCGGCGCGGGCCTGGCCGCTCTCGCCGGCGGCCTGGTCGGACCCATGCTCTACGTCGATGCCTCCCTCGGGGGTGCCCTGGGCATCAAGGGGTTCGCCGCCGCCATGCTCGGCGGCTTCGGCTCCATCCACGGCGCCGTGGTCGGCGGCATCGCCATCGGAGTCCTGGACTCCTACGCCGCGGGCCACTTCCAGGGCTACTCGGTCCTTGTCACGTTCCTGGTCTTCACGGTGGCGATCATGATCCGGCCCACCGGCATCTTCGGCGAAAGGACGGTCAGCCGCGCATGAAATCCCGTCTCGCCGCCGCCCTCGTACTGGTCCTCGCGGCGTGGGCACTCCCTTACGGCTTGGGCAGCTACACCATCCACGTCGTCAACATCGCCCTCATCTACGCGCTCCTCGCCCTCGGCATGGGCCTGGCCATGGGCGTCTCCGGCCAGATCAACCTCGCACAGGTCGCGTTCTTCGGCGTAGGCGCGTACGCCGTCGCCATCCTCACCACTCACTACGGCTACGGCTTCTGGACATCGGCCCTGCTGGCGATCCTCGCGACGGTCGTCAGCGGTCTCTTCGTCGGCATCCCCGCGCTGCGCATGCAGTCGCACTACCTGGGCATCGTGACCCTCGGACTCGCCCTGGGCTTCATCAACTGGATCACCAACGCCCACATCACCGGCGGCGCCGACGGCATCTCGGGAGTCCCCGTACCCACGCTGCCCGGCATGGACCTCTCCAGCGAATACCTCTACTACTACCTCGAGGCAGTGGTCTTCGGCCTGGCCATCCTCTTCGGCCTCTTCGTCGTCCACACCTCGCTCGGCCGACGGCTGCGCGCCATGCGCGACGACGCACTGGCCGCGGGAGCCATGGGCGCCGAGATCCCCCTCCTGCGCATGACGGCCTTCCTTCTCGCCAGCCTCTACGGCGGCCTGGCGGGAGTCCTGTACTCGGGCCTCATCCGCTACGTCGCACCCGAGACCTTCTCCATCGGCAACATGTTCATCCTGCTCGCGATGGTCATCATCGGCGGCCGCCGCTCCCTGGTGGGCTGCGTCGTGGGCGCCGTCGGCCTGACACTCGTACGGGAATGGCTCTCCGACTTCTCCACCTACGCCCAACTCGGTTACGGCATCGTCGTCGTCCTGATGGTCGTCTTCGCGCCGACCGGCCTGGCGGGCGTCCCCGCCCGGCTGAACGCCCTTCGGGAACGCCGCCGCGGCCGGCCGGCCCTTCGCGCGGAGCTCCGTCCCTTCACCCCGTACGCCCCCGGAGACCAGCCCGCGGACCACGGCGTCCTCCTTTCCGTCCAGGGTGTCACCAAGCAGTTCCGCGGGCTGCGCGCGCTGGACGAGGTGTCGCTCGCCGTCGACGCGGGGGAGATCCGGGGAGTGGTGGGCCCCAACGGCTCCGGCAAGACCACCCTCTTCAACGTCATCAGCGGCTTCTACCGCGCCACGGCCGGCACGGTGCGCTTCGCCGGCGCCGACACCACCGGCGCCCGTCCCTACACGCTGTCCCTGGCCGGCATGGCCCGCACCTTCCAGAACCTGCGGCTCTTCGGCCAGCTCACCGTTCGCGACAACATCCTCGTCGCCCTCGACCGCACCCGGACCCACTCCATCTGGCAGTACGCCCTGTGGCAGCCGGGCGTGATCGCCCGCGAACGCCGTCTGCGCGCCCAGGCGGACGAGATCCTCGAACGCTACGGACTCGTCGACTTCGCGGAGGCGGACCCCACCTCCCTTCCCTACGGCATCCAGCGTCGCATCGAGATCGCGCGCGCCATGGCGACCCGCCCACGCCTGCTCCTGCTCGACGAGCCGGCCGCCGGACTGAACGGAGAAGAGGTCCAGCAACTCATCCGCGTCGTCCGCTCCATCCGTGACAGTGGAACCACCGTGATCCTCATCGAGCACAACATGGGCCTGGTCATGTCGTTGTGCGAGAAGGTCACCGTCCTGTCGAGCGGCAACGTCATCGCGGAGGGAACCCCGGCGGAGGTCGTCTCCACACCGGAGGTCATCGAGGCCTACCTCGGAGACTCCGACCCGGCCGAAGCCGGCCACGACGAACCCCGGCCCGCCGAACGGCCGGACCACGCCAAGGAGTCCACCCCATGAAGGTCAGCGGAGCCGACACCGCCCAGACTCTGAGCGTGGCGGAACTCAGCGTGCACTACGGCGGAGTCTGTGCCGTCAGCTCCATCGGTTTCACCGTCGAGCCCGGCCAGTCCGTCGGCATCATCGGCGCCAACGGAGCGGGCAAGACGTCCACCCTCAGGGCCCTCATGGGACTGGTCCCGCGCAGCGGCGGACGCATCCGCCTGGGCGAGCGCGACCTGACCAAGGTCAAGGCCCGGGACATGGTGCGCCACGGCATCGGCTACGTACCCGAGGGGCGGCACGTCTTCCCCGGCCTGTCCGTGGAGAAGAACCTCCTCCTGGGCGCGTACTCACGCGCATGGGACAAGGACACCCATCAGCAACTCGACGAGATCTACGCCATGTTCCCCGTCCTGAAGGAGATGCGGGAACGGCTGGCCGGCGCGCTGTCCGGAGGCCAGCAGCAGATGCTCGCCATCGGCCGGGCCCTGATGACCCGTCCTCGTCTGCTCGTCCTGGACGAGCCCTCCATGGGGCTGTCCCCCAAGCTCGTCGGCACCATCCTCGATGTGCTGCTGAGACTGCGCGAGGAGGGCCTGAGTCTGCTGCTGGTGGAACAGAACGCCAAACTCACGTTCGGCGTCACCAGCCACTGCATCGTCATGGAGAACGGGGAGGTCGCCATGAGCGGAACCTCCGCCGCGCTCAGCCACGACCCGCGGGTCAGAGAGGTGTACCTGGGCCTGTAGGCAGGGGCGGCGAGACTCTCGTCGCCCCTGCCCGTCGCCAACCCGACTGCCTCACAACAGAGTTCGCCTCCGAGTCGACCCGCCCCGACCCGACGCGATCGGCGTGACGCGCGGGAGAAGGACGGCGGCTCGGTACGTTCACGGCCGGGGCGGTGGGCCGCTCGGGACACCCTCCGCGGCAGTGCCTCGATGCGGCTGCGCCGCGAGTCGAGACCCCGTGGGCAGGAGGGGCACCGCACCGGCGTCCGGGACCGTCCGGTCGGCAGGAGCGGCAGCACCCGTCAGATACCCGACGACCATGTCTCCGAGCATGGCGCGGTAACGGCCGCGGTCGTTCGCGTCGAGCAGATCGGCGCCGAACAGCACCGCGAACGTATGCCGGTTGGCGACACGGAAGACACAGAACGAACTGATCAGCGCGTGCATTCCGACCGCGTCCACCTCGGCGGTGATCTGCCCGCTGTCACGTCCCCGGCGCAGTATGCGCTCGATCACGGCGAGGGCCGGTGCGCCCAGTGCGGCCAGTTCGCGCGACGCGGCCAGGTGGCGGCCGCGGTGAATGTTCGCGACGCTCACCAGACGAATGAACTCGGCATGCGCCTCGTGGTGGTCGAAGGTCAGTTCAGCCAGCCGCCGCATGGTCGCCACCGCGTCCTCGCCGTCCGGATCCCGATCTCCTCGACCTGCCGGATCCTTCGGTAGGCCTCTTCCAGCACGGCCGTGAACAGGCCGGCCTTGCTGCCGAAGTAGTAGTAGTAGATCATCCGCTTGCTCGTACGCGTCCGGGCGGCGATCTCCTCCGTCCGCGCACCGGTGAACCCGCGGTCGGCGAACTCGGCGGTGGCGGCATCGAGGATCTCTCCCCGCGTGCGTGCGGCGTCATGCGAACGGCGCTCGGTCGGCGGCGTGGTCGCGACCATCTGAACTCCCCCACTTGGTCCGGCAGAACGTGCCCGGTACCCAGGGAGCCGGGCTCAGGCCGTCCTGGTACTTCCCGCAGCGCACCGGTCCTGATATGGATAACGAACTAGTTCGTACATTACTCGCCTGGAGTCGTCGTGACCCAGTACTCGTACCTCGTCGGGCTCATCGGATCGCCGATCGGCCACTCGCTGAGCCCTGCACTCCACGAGTCCGAAGCCGACCGGCACGGCGTCCGTTACCTCTACCGGCTGCTCGACGCCGGCTCCGGACCGTTGGCGGAGTACGACCTGCACGAACTGCTTCGTGCCTGCCGCGACTGCGGCTTCTCCGGCCTGAACGTCACCCATCCCTTCAAGCAGTCGGTCGTGCCGCATCTCGACGGACTGGCTCCGACGGCCGCGCGGGTCGGAGCCGTCAACACGGTCGTCTTCACGCCGGACGGGCGGGCCGTCGGCCACAACACCGACGTCAGCGGATTCTCCGAAGCGCTCGCCCGCGGACTTCCCGACGTGAGTATCGAGGAGGTGGTGCTGCTCGGGGCGGGCGGCGCGGGCGCGGCCGTGTCCCACGCCCTGCTCGACCGAGGGACGCGGCAGCTCCATATCGTCGACCCCCTTCAGGACCGCGCCACCGCCCTGGCCAAGGCGCTCAATGAACAGGCCGGGCCGGAGCGGGCCCGGCCCTGCACCTACGAAGCCTTGGGCGGGGTGCTGAGCGCCGCGCACGGACTCGTCAACGCCTCGCCTGTCGGGAGCGTCCACGACAGGCAACTGCCGCTGCCAGCAGCGATGTTGCATGCCCGCCTCTGGCTGGCCGACCTCAACTACCGTCCCCTGCAGACCCCCCTCCTGGAGTACGGCCGTGGGCGAGGCTCCCGGGTCCTGCACGGCGGCGGCATGCTGGTGCACCAGGCCGCCCACTCGTTCAGGCTCTTCACCGGCCTGGACCCGCACACGCCGCACATGCTCGCCGACTTCGCCGACCTGACAGCGGATGCGCAGGCGCATGCTTGATGGATCGGGCCGCGTGTACCTGCACGCAGCCCGATCCAGATCCATGAGGCGTCCGAGGGTGACGGTGGCGGGCGTGTCGGGTCAACCGTCCTCGTGCTGCTCGGCTCCGGCAGGCGCCGGGTCCGGCGCGGGTCATCCGGCCGTCGCGTCAGTAGCCCAGACTCGTCGTGTACGCGCACTCGGTGTAGACGTAGCCGGGCCGGAGCTTGGCGGTGTCCGAGGCCGGCGACTTCCCGAGTCCGGTCTTGGACTTGTGCACGAAGTAGGTGGTGCCGACGGGCAGCCGGATGGTCCGCTGCGGGTAGCTCTTGCCGCTGGCGCACGGCTTGAAGCCGAGCCCCAGTGTGCTGCCGAGCGAGTACGAGGAGCAGCTGCCGCAGGCCTTGAGGGTGAAGCTTCCGGTCACCGGTCCCGTGAACAGCACCGTGATGTCGTCGGGGCTGTCGTTCTTGACCGTGACGGAGATGCTGCCGCCCGACGCCGTGGTCGGCAGGCGCTTGCCGGCCGCGGGCACCGTCTGCGCGACCTCGGCGGCGATGGCTATCTTCTGGGCGCGCGCCCGGTTCTTGTGGTGCGGGTTCTTCTTGGCGAAGTCGTTCATGGTGGTGACGGCCTCGCTGAAGCTCCCGTCCCTGTACTGGTCCACACCGCAGGCGTACGTCCCCGAACTCGCGCTCTGCGAGGCCCTGTCGGCGTCCTTGCCGAGGGCGTCCGCCAGCCCGGCCTGCTCCCCGGGCAGGCCGCGGACCTGGGAACCGAGGCTCTCGAGCTGCTGGACGGCCGCGCAGGGGTCCTTGCCGCCCACGGACCTGACCGCCTTGTCGACCGCGGTCTTCACGGCGGGCTCCACCTTGCCGGCCTGTTCGGACTTGGGGAAGGTCGACAGGAGTTCGCCGAACTGCGCGGTCCAGTCCCCGTTTCCGCCGCTGAGCGACGCCGCCGCGCATTCGTAGAGCGACGTGGCCAGCCGGTCGTCGGGCCAGGTGGACAGGTTTCCGAGGTCCTTCTTGCTCATGGTGCGCGGAACCGTGCGGAGGTACTTCAAGGGCGTCACGGCGGTGCAGTAGTTCTTCTGCGTGTAGGGGGCGCCGACGGTGGCGTAGTAGGTCTTGAGCCGGTCGGGCACCCGCTGGGCCGCGCGTGAATCCGGGTGGTCGTCGCTGAGGGCGCTGTAGGCGGCCAGCGCACGCCGGTAGTCGTTCTTCACCGTGTCGAACGACTGCTTCCCGGACTTCTCGACCAGCTTGTCCGCCCGCTCGAGCCGGTCCAGGAGCATCTGTTCCGTGGCTTCGTCGCGCGCCCCGTCGTACAGGACGACGCCTCCGGCGGGCACGGCCAGCAGGACGACGCCGAGGGCGCCCGCGATCAAAGCGCTCGGCAGCAACGCCAGCCGGGTCCGCAGACCCACGGACGCGCCGTGTGCGGCCGCGAGTACGAGGAAGATCAGGTAGAGGACGACCGTCGAGCCGGGCACCCCGTCCGGGTCCGCGGGCAGAGCCACCAGAAGCAGGATCGCCGTCGCGACCCAGCAGACGGCCATCAGCCCCCAGCGGCGCACGACGGCGTAACCGAGCCCGAGCCCGGAGAGGTTGAGCAAGGCCACCGCGACGGCCCGCCACGGGTTGGCGGGAGCGGGCGGCGGTGCGGTCGGCATCGGCGGTACGACGAAGTCGTCGCGAGCACCCTGTTGATCCCAGGACATGACGGTTCCCCCGGTCAATCACGCCTGAAGTTCTGTGACTTGTCAGCGTACGGTCAGTGGGCGACCGGCAACAGAGCCCGCGTCGAAGCCTCTGTGACCGTTTGTCACACGGGGTGGCCGGTGCCTCATGCGCATCGTACGGGGTGCCGGGCATCTCGGGACCTTGTCGGATGTGGCAGGCATCCCGGGCGACGCGTCGGGAGGCGCGGCCCCGGACCTCCCTCGTGGTCCAGGCACTGACCACGGCCGCCTTCGTGCTGGCCCACAGCTTCTGGCCGTTCGTGCTCGCCGTCTGCTCGGCGACCGGGGCCAAAGCGGCCGGAACGGCAGCCCGCAGCCCGCTCATCAGGCACTACGGAGGGGACCGGCCCCAGGAGTTCCGGGCCTATCTCCGCGCGGTGACCAACGTCGGCATCTCCCTCGGCGCCCTGGGAGCGGGATGGGTCGTCCAGGTGGGCACCCTCACCGCCTACCAAATCATGCTCATCGGCAACGCGATCGCCTTCCTCGTCTCCGCGGCGCTCCTGGCCCTTCTCCCGCCCGTCGCGCCCGTACCCGCCGCCGGTGGTCCTCGACGGACCGCACTGCGCGACCGCCCTTACCTGCTGCTCACCGCCGTCGACGGTGTCATGGCCATCCAGTTCAAGGTGCTCACCGTGGCCATCCCGCTCTGGCTGGTGGGTGCGACAGCCGCTCCCCACTGGCTCATCTCCGGCACCATGATCACGGGGACGGTCATCGTCGTCGTGTTCCAGGTGCGGGCCAGTCGCAGCGTCACCTCGCCTGTCGCCGGCGGACACGCCTACCGTCGAGCGGGCGTGGCCTTCCTCGTCTCGTGCTCGATGATCTCGCTGTCCGCGGGGGTGCCGGCATGGGCTGCCGCGACTCTGCTCATCACCGCGGTGGTGATCCACACGATCGGCGAACTGTGGCACTCCGCCGCCGGCTTCGAGGTGTCCTTCGCCCTCGCCCCACCGCACGCCACCGGCCAGTACCTCGGCGTCTTCGGCCTGGGCGCCGGACTGGCCGAGGCCGTCGGACCAGGTCTGCTCATCGCGCTCTGCATCACCTGGGGCCGCCCCGGCTGGTATGTCGTCGGAGCACTGTTCGCGCTCACGGGGCTGGTGGGCCCCCTCGCCGTCCGCTGGGCGGAACGCCATCGGCACGGCAGGACGCCACCCCTCGCCGTCCTGGAGACGACGCGAGTCGCATGACCCTCTGCGCCGGATCTTCAAGGGTGAGGCGAAGGCGCTCAAGAGCGAGGAGTGATGTGCCCGCCGTCGATGGTGAGCCTCGGCGAGGGTCCGAAATGCCACCTCCGGTCCACGAGAGAGTGGAATGCCCCTGTGTGCAAGGGAATTGATCGCGCGTCCCCGCCGCCGCGAAGCCGGAGGGCGAGAGCGCTTTCCTGGAGGGGTTGGTCACAGTGTGCCGGGTGGTGATCCGGCCGAAGGGGGACCGGCCGTACGCGACGGCGCCCGATTCGACGGCTGGAATGTGCGCAACGGTGCTGCTCAGGGCCCTCTCGGCGAGGTCCGGGCGCGGCATGGTTGCCTCCTTGGTCCCGTTTGATGCCACCTTGGAAGGCGGTCCGGGACGGTGAGCCGTCGATGGCCCGCGGGCCGATGGTGTTCGGCGACCGAGAGCGAGTGCGCAGTTCACATCGCCACACCATGCATGTGTGGGCAGTGCCGCTCCACCTGACGGCCCTTGCTCTCTGGTGAGAGGCGCTCTCGCCGTGTAACGTCGCTGGCAGATGTCGTGGTTCGCAGTACCTGCCCGCGCCGTGGTGCGGGCGTTTTGCTGTGCAGTGCCCGAGGACCAGGACGACTACCTCCGGGTCCGCGCGGTGCGGATCCGTCATCGAGTGAGAGGCACTGGCATGGCCAGCGGAACTGTCAAGTGGTTCAACGCCGAAAAGGGTTTCGGTTTCATCGCGCAGGACGGGGGCGGCCCGGACGTCTTCGCGCACTACTCCAACATCAACGCCAGTGGCTTCCGTGAGCTCCAGGAAGGCCAGGCGGTGACCTTCGACATCACTCAGGGTCAGAAGGGCCCGCAGGCGGAGAACATCACCCCCGCCTGATCTCGGCATTACGCCGGCACGGTGCCTCGCGCAGCACGCACGCGTTCGAGGCACCGTGCACCGCGGCAGATCATGAAGGCTCCGCCGATCTCCCCGACGGGCGGCCGAGCCGTATACCGGCACAGCGGCAATGTGCCACCCCTCGGCCGCGAGGCCGGTTCCACACACCGCTTTCCGGCGCCACCGGCGCCGAGGTCCGGTCGGCCACAGCGCCGCTGACTCTCCTCCACGCTCGACCACCCTTGTGACGGGTCGTCGTGAGGCGTGCGAGTTCTTCCGATCCGTGGCCGTCGTGACGGCCGGGTCGATGCCCCCCTTTTGCAGTGCCGAGCAGCCCCGCGTCGATTCCGTGGCCCGCAGCGGCGCGCTGCGGCAGGTATCCGCCCGGCCGGGATCCTCGCCGGGATGCGTAGCGCCGTGACCACTGGCCCCGTTCGGGCAGGCGCTGATCACCCGTCCGGCGCGTCCCGCCTGGCAGGCGTCCTCGGCCGCGGACTCTCCTCGCGATGGGGTTCCGCACGGTGACCCGTCCGTCCCGACCTCGCCATATGCCCGAATCGGGCCGGAATGGTGTTACTCACTTTCGGGTGACGGCCATGTGAGGTGCGGGGATATATGAGATGCCCGCATATAGTCATGATCCTGTAGGAGTACGGGAGTTGAGGATGTCAGCTCATCACTCTTCAGCTTTCGGCAGTTAAAGGCCGGATACAGGTGTCTGTAACCGACATGTTCGTAATTGGTAACAGGGGGCGGGTGTCGCTCGTATCGGGCCGGGGCGAGGAGGAACTTATGAGTCCTCGGCCACCGGGCCGGGACTCGCACAGGGTCGCACCGTGCAGTTCCCCGCAGGGGGGTGCTGTTGCGGGGTGTCCGGCTCTCGAACCTTGAGGAGCATTCATGTCCGTTTCCACGTCTGTCACGGTCCGCCGTCTGGTGGCCGCGGCCCTCGCGGCCGGCACGCTGGTCGGCTCGGCCGCCGTGTCGGCCTCCGCCGCGGAGCCGCGCCACGAGCGCACGCACGTCGCCATCAGCAGGGTTCAGAGCGACGCGCCGGGCTTTGACGACCGCTCCAGCCGTTCTCTGAACGCGGAGTGGGTGGAAATCACCAACTCGACGCGCCGCGCGGTGAACCTGAGCGGCTGGACGCTGTCGGACAGGGACGGCAACCGTTACACCTTCCGCCACTACCGTCTGGCCGGCCGCTCCACCGTCCGTGTCCACACGGGCTACGGCCGTGACACCAACAGGGACCTCTTCCAGGACCGCCGCAACGAGGTGTGGGACAACCGTTCCGACACCGCCACGCTCAAGAACGACCACGGCCGCTTCGTCGACAGCGTCTCCTGGGGTCGGCACCACGACCGTGACGACAACCGGGGTCACGGCGACAACCGGGGTCACGGCGACAACCGGGGTCACGGCGACAACCGGGGTCACGGCGACGACCGTGGTCACGGCCGCCGCTGAACGGCCCGTGTCGGCACGCTCGTCCATGGTGCGTGCCGATGGTGACCGGGGTCCGACGATGGAAGTGACCGGCTGAAGGCCGGGCCCTGCCAGACGCTGTGATCACCGGTCCCGTCGGACGGCCTCGCTGAGGAAGACCCGCACCATATGGTGCGGGTCTTCTGCGTCGGGGCATGTCCCGCCGCGACCTCCGACGCTCACGTGCTCCGCCTGGTCGATGGCGAGCCCATCGCATTCGATCGCGTTCCGGAACCGTCACCTGTCACTCCGGTTGACACCCTTCACTCGGCCTCCTAGGGTCACGCCAACACTGCGAACGTGTGACGAAATCTCGAACAGCCGGAAGGCAACTGCCCTGCGTAGCAACGGAGTTGAAGCGCGCGGGCAGGATCCCAACGGCGCGATCTGATACATGTTCGAGTGCGTGCCGGTGAACTGATCGGCGATCTGTGAGACACCGACCATCCTGAGTGCCACCCGAGGGGTGATGGGCCGGTGACCTGACCGAGCGTCATCCCGCCCACGGCCCAAGGGCGGTTCTCCCTCATCGAGACATGCACCAAGATCCCCGACGATCTCGGCGGACGGTGCGGATCCGTGAGGTCGCTGAGCTGATCCGGCGCACGTACTGCTCCGCCTGGGGTTCGGGCTGTCCGGAGTGTTTCTGGACCGAGGTGCACGGCACCCCTCTGCGGGGCCTGTCCGTGGTCGCGGTGAGGCCGATCGGCTCACGGCCTGTCGCCGGCCGGCCCGGGCCGCCTCACCGCTTCTCCGTCGGCACCCGATATCCCGTCATTTTTCTCAACGACGAGAAGAACAAGGAACGATCACATGCGCAACCGTAGAGCCGCCCTCGCCGCCTTAGCCGGTGCCGCTTCCGTCTCCCTCGCCTTAACCGCTTGTGGGCAGAGCGGCGCGGCGCGCCCCGAGAAGGGGGGTACGGTCGGGATCGCCATGCCGACCCGGGCCTCCGAACGCTGGATCACGGACGGCAACAACGTCGTCGAGGACCTGAAGGGCAAGGGGTACAAGACCCGGCTGGTCTACGGAGACGACGACCCGGAGCGGCAGGTCGCGCAGATCCAGGACCTGGTCGTGCGGGGGGTCGATGTGCTGGTCGTCGCGGCCATCGACAACAGGTCGCTGGGCAAGGTGCTCCAGCAGGCCGCCGACGCGCGGATACCCGTGATCTCCTATGACCGGCTCATCCTCGGCACCGAGAACGTCGACTACTACGCCTCCTTCGACAATGAGCAGGTCGGCCGGCTCCAGGCCCGCTCCATCATCGACGAACTCGGCCTGGAGGACGGCAAGGGCCCCTTCACCATCGAACTGTTCGCCGGCTCCAAGGACGACAACAACACCAAGTACTTCTTCGACGGTGCGATGCAACTCCTCCAGCCGTACCTGGACAAGAAGCAGTTGATCGTCCGGTCCGGCCAGACCGGGCTGAACAAGGTCACCACGCTGCGCTGGGACGGGGCCGCCGCGCGCAAGCGTATGAAGGGCATCCTCGCCACGTCGTACGGGATCGAGAAGGTCGACGCCGTTCTGTCGCCGTACGACGGCATCTCCAGGGGCGTCCTGGGGGCCCTGAAAGCGGACGGCTACGGCTCCGGCGCGAAGCCCCTCCCGGTCGTCACCGGCCAGGACGCGGAACTGGCCTCGGTCAAGTCGATCATCGCGGGTCAACAGACGCAGACCGTCTACAAAGATCTCCGCCAGCTCGCCGAGGTGACGGCACGCATGGCCGACGACGTGCTCAACGACAGGGAGCCGACCCTGAACGACAACGGCACCTACGACAACGGCTCCAAGGTCGTGCCCGCCTACCTGTTGCAGCCGACGAGCGTCGACAGGACCAACTACAAGGAAGTGCTGGTCGGGGGCGGCTACTACACCGACGCCGAGCTCAGGTAGCCGCCGCCGGGTCAGGGGTGCGGCGCTTCTCCGTCTCCGGGGAGCGCGGGAATCGGCCTCCGTGCGACGTGGCCGACCGCGGCGGACGGCGGAGGTCCGTGCGCCGCTCCCGACGACCGGCTCGCCCACCGGCCCAGCCCCCGTCCCGGATACGGGAGCAGACACAGGAAGCAGAATTCACCATTTCGCATACAGGAATGTTGTGGCTATCCTGATGGCATGCAGGGAGTACCCGAGTCACATTCCGGCTGGACGTTCCTGACCAACCATGCCCGTGTGCTGGCGGCGATCGCCGAGGACCGCACCACGCGAATCCGTGACATCGCGGCGCGCTGCCGGCTCACCGAACGGGCAGTCCAGAAGATCATTTCTGATCTGGAGGAGGGTGGGTACCTCACGCACACCCGGCAAGGGCGCTCCAACGAGTACCGGATCGAAGAGGGGACCTTCCTCCGGCATCCGGCGGACTCCGGGCCGTCGGTGGCGGACCTCCTCGCCCTGCTGGCCCGACATGACGCCGAGCACGGTGCCTCCCACGCGGACGAGGACGAGGCAGCCGCGAACGGTGACAGAAGTACGGCGACGACTTCGGCGCGGGGCGCGGGCGAATGAACGGACCTGCGCCGGACCGGCTCTCGCGGCAGCCGTGACGACGTCGAGCTTCACGAACATGACACGAGATGAAATGCGCCGGACTCCCCGACCCCGGAGGCGACGTTGACGTCCGAATGGGACACGACCCAGCAGCTAGCCGTGCCCTCTGAAACCTCGGCCGACGCCGTGACGCGTCTGGAGGACGAGAATCTTCAGCTCAAACAGGCGGTCCGGTCGCATGCCGTCGTCGACCAGGCCATCGGTGTCATCCTGGCCGTGGGCCAACTGACTCCGGACCAGGGCTGGGACGCGCTGCGGGGCATCTCGCAGAACACCAACATCAAGCTGCGCCATGTGGCCGAACTGATCGTCGACTGGGCGCGAACCGGTGAGCTGCCCACCGACGTTCGCAGCCAGCTGGAGTCCCAGCTCAGCCTAGGCACCTCCGCGAGCGCCGGGGAGTAGTTCCTCGCTCGCCTCATACGGGCCGACCGGGGGGCGGGGGAGGTGGGTCTCCGCGAGCCTGGACTCAACGGCGGCCCGCTCCCTCAGGGCGGCCCTACCCCGACCCCGACGCCGGTAAGCAGCAGCGCCACGTCCACCGCTGCCACCACGACCGCCGTCGCGAACGCCGCCCGCTCCCAACGCCGTCCCAACACCGCCCCCGTCACCGCGACGAGGCCGACCACGGCCAGTGCCACCCCGTCGCGCGGACCAGGTGGTCCCGCGGGCCCCAACGCCAGGAGCGCGGACGCGATCACCAGCGGCACCGGAAGCAACTGCCGCGCCCGCTCTGCCCCCAGTCGCTGCGGCCACCCCCGTACGCCCGTCGCGAGATCCCCGTGGATGTCCGGCAGGACGTCGCCCAGGTGTGCTCCGACTCCCAGCAGCGCCCCGGCGCCGACGACCCACCAGGCCGGCCAGGGATGCCCCGGCAGTCCGAGAGCCACGAACGCCGGGAGCGCGGCGAACGCCAGTGCGTAGGGTGCCCAGGACCAACGGGTGGCCTTGAGGCGGAGGTTGTACGCCCATGCCGCCGCGACCGCGGACAGGTGAACGCCACCGGCCCAGAGGCCACAGCAGAGCGAAAGCGGCACGCACAGGGTCAGTGCGACGTACGCGGCAGCCCAGAGGCGCGTCACTCCGATGGCGCCGTCGACGACGGGTTTCCCCCGGCGTCCCGTTGCGATGTCCCGCCGCGCGTCGAAGGCGTCGTTGCACCAGCCGACCGACAACTGACCCGTCACAACGGCGGCGATGGTCAGGACGCACCCCCTGGTGCCCTGGCCGGCCATCACGACCAGCGCCGCCGTCAGCGTGGTGACGGCCACTACGGGCCCGGGGTGGCACGCTCGCCCCAGACCACCCACCCCGACGGTCCAGTTCCCTGCCGTGCCACCGGTCGTCGAGTGCTCGGGAGTACCCACCCGGCGATGGTAGGAGGTGTGGTCCACCCGGCTGGAGCGCGCCACGGGACGAAGGGCCGGACGGGCGATCCCTGGTGGCTGAGCGCCGGTCCGGGGAAGGCCTGCTGAGCAGCCCACCCCAGTCGGCGTTCGGACGGGAGCCCTATGACGCGGATCGCCGCCGTTCACGGTGCCCTCGCGCCGCACCGCCACACCCAGCCCGAGATCACGGACATGGTGGCCCGCACCTGTCTGCCCGAGGGCTCCGACCGCCGTGTGCTCGACCGGCTGCACCGCAGCGCGAAGGTCGGCACGCGTCACATGACGCTGCCACTCGAACAGTACGAGGCACTGGACGGGTTCGGTGCCGCCAACGACGTCTTCATCACGGCCGCCACCGACATGGGGGCCAGGGCAGTTCGCGAAGCAGTGCGCACGGCCGGTCTGTCCGCGGCGGACGTGGACCTGCTCATCTTCACCTCCGTCACGGGCATCGCCACACCCTCCATCGACGCCCGGCTGGCGGGCCGCCTGGGACTGCGGTCGGACGTCAAGAGACTGCCGCTGTTCGGCCTGGGATGCGCCGGGGGTGCCGCCGGCCTGTCCCGGATGCACGACTACCTGCTCGGCCGGCCCGACCAGGTGGCGGTGCTGCTGTCGGTCGAGTTGTGCTCGCTCACGTTTCAGCGCGACGACGCCTCCTTGGCCAATCTGGTCGCCACCGGTCTGTTCGGTGACGGCGCCGCCGCGGTGGTGGCCTGTGGCGCGCGCCGCACGGGCGAAGCCGTCGGGCCCACGATCGTGGACACGCGCAGCCGGCTGTATCCGGACACCGGCCGCATCATGGGCTGGGACATCAAGAACTCGGGCTTCCAGGTCGTACTGGATCCGGAGATCCCCGACGTGGTGCGCCGATACCTCGCCGACGACGTCCAAGGGTTCCTGGGTGACCACGGCCTGAAGCCGAAGGACGTGACCGCGTGGGTGTGCCACCCCGGAGGGCCCAAGGTCCTGGACGCCGTCACCGAATCCCTCGAACTGCCCGCCGAGGCCCTGGATCTGACCTGGCGTCATCTGGCTGACGTGGGCAACCTCTCGTCGTCGTCCGTGCTGCATGTGCTGCGTGACACCCTGGCCACCCGCCGCCCGCCCACCGGTACCCCGGGTCTTCTCCTGGCGATGGGGCCGGGCTTCGCCTGCGAGCTGGTGCTGCTGCGCTGGTAGGCGCCGGCGCACGACATGGAACGGTGGGACACGCACACATGATCTGGTACGGACTGCTGGTGGCCGCCGTCGCCGCCGAGCGCGTCGGCGAACTCTTCGTCGCCCGCCGCAACGAGCGGTGGAGCCTTGCTCGCGGGGCGGTCGAGGCGGGCCAGGGCCACTACCCGGCGATGGTCGCGCTGCACGCTGGCCTGCTGGTCGGCTGCCCGGTCGAGGTGTGGCTCGCCGACCGGCCCTTCGTCCCGGCCCTGGCCTGGCCGATGGTGGCCGTACTGGCAGGCGCCCAGGCGCTGCGCTGGTGGTGCATCGTCACCCTGGGATCTCGCTGGAACACCCGGGTGATCGTCGTGCCCGGCCTGCCCCTCGTGGCCCGCGGTCCCTACCGCGTGCTGCGGCACCCGAACTACGTGGCGGTCGTCGCCGAAGGTGTGGCGCTGCCGCTGGTGCACACCGCCTGGGTCACGGCGATCGTCTTCACGCTGGCCAACGCCGCCGTGCTGGCCGTGCGCATCCGGTGCGAGAACCGGGCGCTGGCCGCCGTTCCCGCCTCGCTCACATCCGCTCCGGCGTGATCGACGTCCTGGTGGCCGGCGGCGGACCGGCCGGTCTGGCAGCCGCCATTCACTGCGCGCTGGCCGGCCACGAGGCCGTGGTCGTCGAACCGCGGACCGCGCCCGTGGACAAGGCCTGCGGAGAGGGAGTCATGCCCAGCGGCGTCGCCGGGCTGCGGGCGCTGGGGGTCGAGGTCACCGGCAGGGAACTGCGCGGTATCCGCTACGTCGACGGCGCTGTCCACGCCGAAGCGCCCTTCCGCGGTCACAGAGGGCTGGGCATCCGCCGTACGACGCTGCACCAGGCACTGCACGAGCGCGCTCTCGGCCTCGGCGTGCGGATCGTGCCCGGCAAGGTGGGGGAGGTGCGTCAGACCGCGGACACCGTCACCGCGGCCGGTCTCACGGCGCGTTGGCTGATCGCCGCCGACGGCCTGCACTCCGGTGTCCGCCGCGGCCTGGGACTGGAGCTGCCGAGCGGCGCGCACCGGCGCTACGGACTGCGTCGGCACTACCGGGTGGAGCCGTGGACGGACTTCGTGGAGGTCCACTGGTCGGGGCACGGCGAGGCCTACGTGACACCGGTCGCCGACGACCTGGTGGGAGTCGCGGTCCTCAGCCGCATGCGTCGCGGATACGACCGGCATCTGGCCGACTTCCCGGCCCTCACCGCGGCGCTGCGCGGGACCGCCGCGACGGAGGTGCGGGGCGCCGGGCCGCTGCTGCAGCGCGTACGGCGCCGAGTCGCCGGACGCGTCCTGCTCGTCGGCGACGCGGCGGGCTACGTGGACGCCCTCACCGGAGAGGGGATCGCTCTCGGGCTGGCGACGGCGGAGGCCGCCGTGCGCTGCGTCACGACCGGACGCGCGGGGGAGTACGAGCGGGCGTGGGCGCTGCTGACACGGCGTCACCGGCTGCTGACCAGGGCTCTGCTGGCCGCCGGCCGCCGTCCCGGCACGGCACGCCTGATCGTCCCCGCCGCATCCCGGATGCCCCCGGTGTTCACCGCCGCCGTCCACGCTCTGCAATAGGGCGTACGGGCTACTCGACGACCTTCGCCGGGTCCCAACCCATCACGACCTCGCGGCGCACGATCGTGCCCGCGACTTCGTCGCCCCGCCCCAGCGCGTACGACCGGATACACGTAGGTGACGCGGACGAGGCTGGCGCTCCTCCTCCGGCCGTCAGTCGCCGCCGTTGACCCAGGCCCGAGAAGTCCCTGCCGACGTGGCTCGCTACCGCGACACCGGTAGCGTCGCCCACCGGTTGACCGGCCATGCGACGACGAAGGCGCGGCCGATGACTTGGTCCTCGTCGACGGTGCCACCGCCGGGCAGGTCCTGGTGGTACCGGGAATCCGAAGACTCCTGGCGGTGGTCGCCCATCACCCAGATCTTCCCTTTCGGCACCTTGATCGGGCCGAATGGTTTGTCACCGCAGGGGGTGTTGCCGGGATAGATGAACGGTTCGTCCATGGCCTTCCCGTTGACCTTCACAGGGCCGCTCCCCGAGCATTCCACGGTGTCGCCGCCAACCGCGATCACCCGCTTGATCAGGTCCCTCTCGTCCGCCGACGGCATCAGGCCGACGAAGCTGAGGACCTTCTGCGCCGCGTTCGGCTCCTCGGCCTTCCCAGGGAGCCAGCCGCCCGGGTCGCGGAAGACGACGACCTCTCCGCGCTGCGGCTTGGATCCGAACCACGGCGTCAGCTTGTCGACCAGCACGCGGTCGCCGGCCTGCAGCGTGTTCTGCATCGAGTCGGACGGGATCGAGAATGCCTGCACGAAGAACGTCTTGATGACCAACGCGAGCAGCAACGCGATGCCGAGGAGGATCGGCATCTCCTTCCAGAAAGAGCGCGTTCTCTTCCGGCCCTCGCCCGTCATTCCGTCGCCCGTATCGTCGTCCCCGGATCTCGACCGTGCACTGGCGACAAGATCTCCCACAACCACGCCTCCCACCCCTGCGCCCGGCTCCGGGCGCATCGTGTCCGAAGTGGTCCCTCGTGTGCACAGCACCGGGCCCACCACAGTCACAACGAGCGGGAGTTCCCGGAACGCCGGAGCTCTCGGCAAGCCACGCGGTCGGTGGAGTCCCCATGGGCGAGACGATGCCTGAGCGATCTTGATCACGCGTTCGCGCGGTCGACGGGTTTCAACGGCGGCCCTACTTGCCTGACTTCTGTACGCGGGTGAAGATCCGTGAGCCGCCGCGTCACCGTGACGGGAGGCAGGGGCCTGTGGGGGGCAGTCGTGGCGCGACGGATGAATCTGCTGGGAGAGCCAGGGGTGGAGCTGACGGGGGGCCCGGGCAGGCGTGTTCCGAGCCGTGCGGACATGCAGATGGCCCGCTTTTCCGTGCACGCCCTGCCGGACCGTCTGAGCGCCGTCCACGTGTTGTGCAACGTGACGGATCCCGACCGGGACGAGTACCACCTTCTGCTCGGTGTCGACAACCGTACGGGCAAGGTCCTGTGGCGCCGGCGCACCGTGGACCCCAAACTGACGGTCTGGGGTGACGGGCACACCGTCGTCGCTCCGGACCTGGACCGCTGGCGGACCATCCAGTTGCTCGACATGAACCGTCAGGGGATCTCTCCACACGCCACTCTCCCCCTGGACGGGTGGGACGGTCGCCGGGGGCAGCGGCACCGTACTGGCCGGCACCGACCCGCACGAGGCGCAGGAGGGCTCCGAGTACCACGACACCCTCCTGCGCGCGTACGACGCCCGAGACGGACACCGCACCTGGAAGTTGCGGGCGCCGGCCGGTCAGGAGTACGGGCTCCCCGAGATCGCCGACGGCCGGGCATACGTCGTACGCCAGCCCTTCCTCACCGACGCAGACACAGGTCGCCGGGTACACGCCGACCTGCTCGTCCTTGACGCCGACACCGGGCGCCCGCTCCACACCCTGCGGCTGCCGTCCATGACCGCGCCGGACGAATCCGGCTACTTCGGGAGACTCGACGTCCTCGACACGGCCGACGGGACGGTGAGCATCGGCTGGCGGGACGGCGGGGAGCCCCTGCTGATCGCCACGGACTGAGCACCCACCCGCGCCACATCATCGACGGACGCCGCTACCGGCGACTCGACGGCTGTCAGCGTCGGTCGTCGTGGTCGCTCTGCTTCGGTGCTGTCTCGCACGGTCGCTGACCACCGCTTCAGGAGTTCGTTCCGAGCGGGGCCTGATTGTCCACATACGCGGACCCAGGTCGGTCGACCGAGGCGAGGGGAACGCGCAGAGCGCTGCGTCGGCGCTTCCACGCCGACAACAGGTGGGCCGCCAGCCGGTCTTCGAGAAGGCCGGTGACCCGCACGCCGAAGGCGACGTCGGGTTCGAGTTCGGGTTCGTCGTCCAGCAGGCCGCCGATGACGTCACGACGTACGACCTGTTCGTGGACGGCGTCGGCCTCGGCATGCTCGTCGTAGAAGCGCTGCGCGGCCTTGCCCGCCCCGACTCTGCGCAGGGCCGCGGCCAGTCGCCTGGACCCTGGGGCTGAGGTCACTTCCACGGCGGCGAAGTGTCCCACCAGAGCGCCCCGGAGGGCGCGGTGCAGGCCCAGCAGGGACATGAGATTGACGGTGGCGACCGCCTCTGCGGGGGCCGCGTCGACGTAATGGCCGTAGTCCGTGCGCAACCCGAGATCCGCCATCAGGTCCGCGAAGAGACGGGCGTGGATGTCTTCCTCGTGGCCGGCGCCGAACTCGTCGAACTCGACCGCCACCATGGCGGCCTTGGCCCGGCCGTGCAGGCGCGGGATGGCCCAGGCGTGCGGATCGGCCTCCTTGAGGTGGTACAGCGAGCGCAGGGCGGCGTACTCCTGGAGTTGCCACAGTTCGCCGTCGCGCTGGAGGTAGTGACTGACACTGGTGTCGTCGTGGCCGACCGGTTCCAGCGGGAGCGCTTCGAGTGCCTGGGAGGCGTCCGCTTCCGTCGGTACGTCGCCGCGAAGGGCCTTGAGGAAGCGCAGTTCCAGCGGTCGTCGCAGGGCCAGCAGTCCGGGGTCCCACTCGCGCTCGTCGCTCACCTCGGCGAAACCGCGGTAATGGAGTTCGTACAGCGTGTAGAGAGCGATCTGGAGATCGTCGCCGTAGGGGTCGGTGTCCTCCAAGGAGTGGGGCAGCGCGGGCAGGGGTGTGCCGTACCGCAGTGTCGAGGCGAGAGACCGTGAGATCTCGCCCCGCGGCGCCGGGAGCGAGGGGCCCTTCACGTCGGCTCCCGCTTCGCCCGACGGCGGTGGCTGGTGTCGCACCAGGGGTAGGCGCGGCTGCGGCGGCACCTGCGGATCGCCGCCCGGAACCGTCGGGAGGTGAGGATCACGCCGTCCTCCTATCCGAGAAATACCGATATGTACGAATTCGCGCTCCGGGTGCCCTGCGGAAGGGCGCCTACACGCGATCTTCGTGGCCGGTTTCGCCCCGGTCGCTCCGCCCGTCCCGTCGTTTCCCTCTAGTCGAGGAGCCGGCCCCGGGAGGGGTGGCGATGGACGGCATCAACGTCGGCCGGAGGGGTACTTGCGCGGCACGCCACGTCCCGCGAGAGGAAGCGAGAGCGCCGTGAACGATCGCCGCCCGGAAGGCCCCGGTAACAGCGGGGAGCCGATGCCGAAGCCCATACCGAGGGATCTGCCCGATCAGCAGGCCACAGCCGATGAGGATCCGTGGGACGTCGTCGGCACGGAGACGCAGACGACGCTCGACGAGCGGGCCGATCCGGAGATTCCGGATCCTGAGGTTCCCGACACGGACGAAGCCGGCACCGGCCGGAAGGGTGCCGCGAAGTCCGGTAGTCCTCATCCGGAGCATCCCGTGCCCGACGAAGCGTCCGCCTGACGCATTCCCGCGTGCCGCGGGGGCCCGGGCAGGAGACGCTGGGTAGGACGCCCGCGGCGCTGCCGGAGCCCGGCCGCCCGAAAGGACAGGTGAGGGTGTGTGTACATGGGTCGGCGAGTGACCCGTCCACCGCCGGACGACCGGATGCGACTGGCTGGGGCGTGGCAGGGCTGCCGTGCGGCCCCGTACGCGGCAGCCGAGACCGTGCACCGTCCGCACCGCTTCGGGGAACCGCGCGGCGAGCGTGGCCTCCGCGGAGAACCCGGAGTACACCGTCGTACACCTGCGGAAAGGAGAGTGGCCTGATGGTCACCGTGTCCCTCAGCGGAGCGTCCAAGGAGGATGTCGCCACCGTCTTCGGCGTCCTGCGTACGGCGTTCCCCATCGATCGGCCCTCCGACGACGTGCCCCACGAGCAGCCGGGCGACCGCCCTCCCGTGTGGACCTCGGAGTTCGAGCCCACCGAGGAGCGCATCCCGACCGGTGCGACCCCGCTGGAGGGTTCGGTCAGCGCCACGCTGCAGGGCGGCTATGTCGCCGTGGACCGGGTGCGTGAAGCCCTGGGCGGCGCGTTCGCCGTTCAGGAACAGGGCACGGCGTCGGGAGACCAGGAGAAGGAGGTCGACCTGCACCTTCGGGCGAAGCGTCAGTGAGCCAGATGAGACAGAAGCCGCGCAGTGCGGCCCGCTCGGTTCCGGTTCGCAGACCCGTAGGCGATCCCTGGCTCGCCCGGGGTGGCGTCCGGCCACGAGGAGGAGAGCGACATGGTGCAGATCGGGTACACGATGATGACGGAGCAGGCCGGCCCGCGTGAGCTCGTCGGTCATGTGGTCGGGGCCGAGCGCGCCGGCTTCGACTTCTCCGTCACCTCCGACCACTACTTCCCGTGGCTGGACTCCCAGGGACACGCCCCGTACGCGTGGAGCGTGCTCGGCGCCGCCGCGCAGGCCACCGAGCGCATTCCCCTGATGACCTACGTGACGTGCCCGACGACCCGCTACCACCCCGCGGTCGTCGCCCAGAAGGCGGCCACCATGCAACTCCTCTCCCAGGGGCGCTTCCGCCTGGGGCTCGGGTCCGGCGAGAACCTCAACGAGCATGTGGTGGGCGGCGGATGGCCCGCCGCGCACGTCCGGCTGGAGATGCTGGAAGAGGCCGTGGAGATCATCCGCTCGCTCTTCGCGGGCGGGAACGTCAACCACCACGGTGTCCACTTCGACGTCGAGAACGCCGAACTGTGGGATCTGCCCGACACGCCCCCGCCGATAGGCGTCGCCGCCTCCGGTGGGCGTTCGTGCGAACTCGCCGGCCACCTCGCCGACTTGCTGATCGCCACGGAACCGAAGCCCGACCTGGTCTCCGAATTCGACCGCCACGGCGGCGCGGACAAGCCCAAGGTCGGTCAGCTGCCCATCTGTTACGACACGGACCGCGACGCGGCCATCGCCCGTGCCCACGACCAGTTCCGCTGGTTCGGCGGCGGCTGGCCGGTCAACTCAGAACTGCCCGGACCCAACGGATTCACGGGTGCCACCCAGTTCGTACGGCCCGAGGACGTGGCCGAGTCCATCCCGTGCGGCGATGACGTGGACGCCGTCGCCGAGGCCGTCCGGTCCTTCGTCGACGCGGGGTTCACCGAGGTCGCGCTCATCCAGATCGGCGGCGACCACCAGGAGCCGTACCTGGAATGGGCTGAGCACAAGCTGCTCCCCGCCCTGCGGGATCTGTGAGAGTTGCGAGGACACCTGCGATGAGCACGAAACGCGCTGCGATCTTCGATGTCGACGGAACGCTCGTCGACACCAATCACCTGCACGTCGTCACCTGGTGGGAAGCCTTCAGGCAGGGGGGTCACCGCGTTCCCATGCGCGAGATCCACCGGGCCGTGGGCCTCAGCGGCGGCGACCTGATCGAGCACCTGCTCGGCAAGGACCGCGATCCTGAGGACGACGAGCAGTTCACCGCGGCCCACCACGCCCTCTACGCCACGTACTTCGACCGGTTGCCGGCACTGGAAGCGGCCGGCGAACTCCTGCGCTCCCTGGCCGGCCGGGGCTGGGAGATCGTCCTGGCGACCTCGGCGTCCGGCGCGGAACTGTCCGCGCTCCGCCGTGCCATCGGCGCGGACGACGTCATCCTCGGGGCGGCCAGCGCGGACGACGTCGCCGAGGGCAAACCCGCCCCCGACCCCGTCGAACAGGCCCGGGAGCTCGCCGGCGTACAGAGCGACCGAGCGGTGTTCGTCGGCGACACCGTCTGGGACATGAAGGCCGCCGTACGGGACGGGGTGCTGCCCGTAGCGGTCCTGTCCGGCGGAATCCCGCGGTCGGACCTGGAGTCGGCCGGCGCCCACGCGGTGTACCGAGACCCCGCCGACCTCCTCGACCGCTTGGACACCAGTGTCTTCGCGGACCGGGAATGACGGGAGCTGCCCTGGATGGCCCGGTTCGGGGTACTCGCCTCCTCACGGGTTGCCGGAGCACATCGCGTGTCCCGGCCCGAGTCGAGAGCGGGCAGGAGGTGATCGCCGTGTCGAGCGTGCGGCCGCAGGCCGATGGATCCGGCGAGCGGACACGAGGTGCGGGGTCGGATCAGGTGGGTGAGCTGGTGCAGCGGGCCTCGCAGCAGCTGACCGAGCTGGTGCGGGGCGAACTCCGTCTGGCACAGGCGGAGATGAGGGAGAAGGGCAGGCGGTACGGGAGGAGCGGTGGGCTGTTCGGCGGCGCGGGGGTGGTCGGCTTCCTGATGCTGGAAGCCCTCGTGGCCACCGCGATCGCCGCACTGGCCGTATCGCTGCCCGTGTGGGCCGCGGCACTGATCATCACCGTGGCGCTGGGCGTCGTCGCCGCGGTCATGGCCCTGCGGGGGAAGAGGCAGGTCGGCCGGGCGGCGCCCCCCAAGCCGGAGCAGGCGATCGAAAACGTGAAGGCCGATGTGGCCGAGATCAAGAGGAGTGCCCACCGATGAGCAAACCGTTCGACGACGAACAGACCGCCCCGACCCCGGCCGAGGTGCGTGAGCAGGTCGAGCAGACCCGCGCCGAGCTCGGGGAGACGGTGCAGGCGCTGGCAGACAAGGCTGACGTCAAGGCCCGGGCCAAGGAGAGGACCGCCGAGGTGAAGGAGAAGACGGCCGAAGTCGCGGAGCAGGCCGCGGCCAAGGCGGGCGAGCTGAAGGCCAAGGCCGTCCGGGCCGCGCACTCGGTCCAGGACAAGGTGCCCGACCCCGTCAAGGACAAGGCATCCCAGGCCGCGGACCAGGTGCGGGACAAGGCCGCCCTGGCCGCGGACCAGGTGCGGGACAAGGCCGCGCAGGCCGGCGGCGTGTGGGAGGAGAAGGCCCCCGAACCCCTGCGGCAGCAGGCGGCACACGGTGCGCGGGTGGCACGGGACAACCGCACGGTGATCCTGGTCGGCGCCGGCGCCGCGGTCCTCGTGTGGCTGGCGCTGCGCCACCGGAAGGGATGAGCCGGCGGCATCGTGGAGCGACGCCGACGCGGTCGGCGCTGACTCGAGGTTCCGGCCGCAGGGCGCCGGTCACAGGCGCACGGAAGTCCCCGGCCTTCACGGCACGGGGACTTCCGTCGTCCGGCCGTGTCCGGGCATCGCCTGCCTCCCGCCGGCCGGTCCTGCCCGGCGGCCTGAGGGGCACGGGGAGGCATCGGACGCCCTTACCGTGGCAGGTCCCGTTGGGTGTTTTGTCGCGGGGGGCCTCGGTCGGGTGGCCGAGGAAACGCGTAGCCCACGCTCGCCGGAGCGGCCTACGGGTTCGCGGAGATGGGGCCTACCGGGGAGGCCAGGCAGAGCTGTTGCGGGTTCCGTACGGCTCATCACCCGCGGGGTGATCGAGTCCACCATGGGGACGCAATTCCGCGGGAACTGTGAGCCTGCGGGGCTTCGGGGTACTCGAATAGCCACGTTGAGCCGCGCCAGGGAAGGGACGCGTCATGCCCGCAGGATCGAACAGCAAGCGCGAGCGGCAGTACGAGCACATCAAGAAGAGCGCGCAGGAGCGCGGAGAGTCCACGAGCCGGGCCAAGGAGATCGCGGCGCGCACCGTGAACAAGGAGCGGGCCAGGGCGGGCGAGTCGAAGACCGCGAGCAAGGCATCCCTCCGCGATCCGAAGTCGGCCTCGG
Organism: Streptomyces sp. NPDC060027; assembly: GCF_042737005.1. NCBI lineage: Bacteria > Bacillati > Actinomycetota > Actinomycetes > Kitasatosporales > Streptomycetaceae > Streptomyces > Streptomyces sp. NPDC060027. The sequence goes on along the minus strand of NZ_JBHWVI010000001.1, from coordinate 2,177 downwards.
AGCGAGGTGGTCAGCGTTCGCATTCCGGCGCGCAAGGGCCCACCAGGGACCAGCTGTACGAAGAGGCGCAGAAGCGCAACGTCCACGGTCGCTCGTCCATGAACAAGCAGCAGCTGAAGAACGCACTGGACCGCTGAGAATCGGCCCTGTCGGCGGAACCGCGAGACGAGGGCGTGGTGCCGCGAACCGCGCGGCCAGGAGAAGGGACGTCGATGCAGAGCAATACAGGGGGAGATGGGCGCGATGAGTCCCCTCACGAGCGCGCCGACCGGATGTGGGGTGACCTGCTGCAGGAGATCCGCGTCGCGCAGACCGGCGTGCAGATCCTCTTCGGCTTCCTGTTGACCGTGGTGTTCCAGCCGGCCTACCGGCAGCTCTCACAGGCGGACCAGACCCTGTACATGGTCACGATCGTCCTCGGGGCGACGGCCATCGGGACTCTGGTCGCACCCGTGTCGTTCCACCGGATCGTGTCCGGCCGGCGCATCAAACCGCAGGCTGTCCTCTGGGCCTCCCGGTTGACCATGCTCGGCCTGTTCCTCCTGCTGGTCACCATGACGTCCTCCCTCCTCCTGGTGCTGCGCACGGCCACCCGGGACGACGGATACGTGCCGTGGATCGTCGCGGGCGTCGCATCGCTGTACCTTCTGTTCTGGTTCGTGATCCCCATGGTCATCCGGTTGCGGAAGTCGGCCGACACGGACGCCGGTGCGGAGGGCTGAACCGGACGGCGCGTCCGTCGAGGCGGCCAGGGGTGCCGGAGGTCGGGGTCGCCCGGCCTCCATGAGGCAGGGGCCGCAGGCGTGTCGGGGGCCGAGGAAGGACGGAGCACGGTGAAGCTGATTCTGCAGGAGTTCCTGTCGCTCGACGGAGTGGCACAGGGCCCCGGGTCCCCGGAGGAGGACACCGGCGACGGCTTCGCGCGGGGAGGCTGGCTCGTGCCGCACATCGACGACGCGTTCATGAGGATCGTCACGGGCTGGATCGGCGACGCGGACGCGTTCCTGTTCGGGCGCCGCACCTACGCCAACTTCGCACGCGACTGGCCGGAGATGAACGACCCGGACGATCCCGTCGCCCGCAAACTCAACGGCCTGCCGAAGTGCGTGGCATCGAGGAGTCCGACCGAGGCCGGCTGGGAGCCGACCACGATCCTCTCCGGCGACGTGCCGGCTCAGGTCGCCGAGGTGAAGCGACAGCCCGGACGGGAGCTGCAGATCCACGGCAGCGCCCGCCTCGGCGCGTCGCTGCTGGCCGCCGGGCTCGTCGACGAGGTACGGCTGATGATCGCGCCGGTGATCGTGGGCAGCGGCCGGCGGCTGTTCCCCGACAACGGCGTCCCGACGGGGCTGCGCCTGCTGAGCAGCGAGACGACACCGAACGGAGTCACGGCCCAGGTGTACCAACCGACGGGGCTGCCTCGGTACGGGACCTACGACGCGGGCGCGCCATCCTGAGCCGAGGCGCTCCAAAGAGGCCACGCCACACTCGATCCCGGCCCCGGGTGGGACGGCTTGCGCGGCTGCCCCACCCGTGAGGCTGCCCGATTGCATCGGTGTCGAATGCGGAGGGCGTCCGGGGATCAGCGATTGCGGATGGCGCTGGTGGTGAAGAATCCGGTGGCCGCGGCGGCGACGAGTGCGCAGACAGACAACAGCATGGTTCGACGCATGGGACGTCCTCTCTGGTAATCGTGAGCAGGTGCTTTGCACAACGCCGGTCAGGCCTCCGGGGGCTCGCCGCTGTCTCATACGCCACCCGCATGGACGCGATTGTCGGTGGGTGTCGCCTGTGCCGAGGCGGTGATGCCGCCTGCGTCGAACTCACCCAGGGCCCGGCGTCGGGTGTGCGGCAGACGGTGGGGAGCGAGCACTCGGCAGCCGTGGTAACGGCTGTTACCATGCTGCTATGGCGAGGACACAAGTAGGCGCAAGGATCGACGAAGACGTCCTGGAGCTTGCCAAGGCCAGGGCCAAGGACCGCGGGCAGAGCGTCGGCGAGTATCTGTCCCAGCTGGTCCTGGAGGACGCCGATGGCCTGCGTGCCCGGGGCCTGGACGCGGCCCGCCGCTTCCTCGACGAGCACCAGGACGTTTTCGACGAGGTCGAGGTCGAAGACGGCGGCCAGGCAGCCACGGAGGCGCACGCAGCGTAATGGACCTGTACATCGACGTCCCC